>DVHA01000094.1 GCA_018712425.1 Candidatus Faecivivens stercoravium
AGCGGGAAGTTTTGCCGGGAGAGGCTGGCGCGGGGGACTGGGACGCCGATTGTGTTGTCTTTATAATCATTGGATGTTTATTTCGCTGTCCTTATGGCAGCGACCAAGGGTTCCCCTTGGATGGGACCAAGCTTCGCCTGGACGGACCAGGACCCTCGCGGGCCCTGGACCCGCTGTTCGACGCAGCCGTGTTATCCGCTCCAAACGCATGAGACCGTTCGTCGAGCGAACGGTCTTCGGAAAGTGGATTGGACGCTTGGAAAGCTTATTTATTACAGTAATACAACAAATCAAAACCAACAGAAAGAAGGAAGCGGTATGGCCATCGGCCGGGAACCAGTCATCAGCATTGAAGGGACGGTCAGCGAGGTCGTCTATATGAGCCCGGAGACCGGCTTCGCGGTCATCGAGGTGGAGACGGACGAGGAGCTCCTGCCGGTGGTCGGGGAGCTGTACGGGGTGAGCGAAGGGGAGGAGCTGCGGCTGACCGGCAGCTATTCCAACCACCCGAAGTTCGGCCGCCAGTTTAAGGCAATGGCCTACGAGCGCCGGATGCCCGCCACCGCCGCCGCCGTCCGCAAATTCCTCTCCTCCGGCGCCGTCAAGGGGATCGGCGCGGTGCTGGCTTCCCGGATTGTCGACACCTTCGGGGACGATACGATGACCATCCTGGAGGAAACCCCCGGCCGCCTGACCGAGGTCAAGGGCATCTCCCCCAAAAAGGCCGACGCGATCATCAAAGAGCTGGGGCAGATGTTCGGGATGCGGTCGGCGATGAACTTCCTCTCCTCCTACGGCCTGACGCCGGCGGAGGGGGTCAGGGCCTGGAAAAAGTGGGGGCCCATCACCGTCGACGTCGTCAAAGACAACCCCTACCTCCTCTGCGACGAGGAGATCGGGGTGGAGTTTAAGCGGGCGGACGAAATCGCCCTCTCGGTCGGCATCGAGGCGGACTCGGGCAAGCGGCTGTTCGGCGCGGCTTCCCATGTGCTGCGGCACAACCTCAAAAACGGCCATACCTGCCTCGCCCGCCAGACGGTCGTCCAGCTGGTGATGCGGCTGACCGGCGTCGAGGAGGCGGCGATCGAGGCGGATATCGACCAGCGGATAGAGGAAGAAGAGCTCTTTTCGGTCCAGAAAAACCGGGAGTTCCTTTTCCTCCCTTCAATGTATAACGCCGAGCGGTATATCGCGATGCGGCTGTCGATGATGCTCCAGAACCGCTTTTTCGTCAGCCGGAACATCGACGAGATGATCGACCGCACCGAGGCGGAAAAGGGCATCCATTACGAGTCCCTCCAGCGGGAGGCCATCCGGGAAGCCCTCCAGAAGAGCATGCTGATCCTGACCGGCGGCCCCGGCACCGGCAAAACCACCACCCTAAACGCGATCATCGACCTGCTCGAGGACGAGGGGCTTTCGATCGCCATTGCCGCCCCCACCGGCCGGGCAGCCAAGCGGGTGAGCGAAGTGACCGGCCGGGACGCGAAGACCATCCACCGGCTGTTGGAGGTCGATTTCGGCTCCTCCGAGGTAACCACCTTCGTCCACAACGAACAGCACCCTTTAAAAGCCGACGCCGTTGTCATCGACGAGATGTCGATGGTGGACACCACCCTCTTTGAATCCCTCCTCCGGGGCTGCCGGATGGGCTGCAAGCTGATTCTGGTCGGCGACTCCGACCAGCTGCCGAGCGTCGGGCCGGGGAACGTGCTGCGGGACCTGATCGACTCCGGCTGCATCCCGACGGTCGAGCTGAAACAGGTCTTCCGCCAGGCGGCCGAGAGCCGGATTGTCACCAATGCCCACCGGATTGTCGCCGGGGAATACCCCGACCTGAAGACCAAGGACAACGATTTCTTCTTCCTCCGCCGCCAGTCGGCAGCCGCGGTGCTCTCCACCGTCACCGAGCTGGTGGCCAAACGCCTCCCCGCCTCCTACGGCTATTCGCCGCTGGAGGATATCCAGGTGCTGACCCCACAGCGGAAGGGCGACCTGGGGGTGGGGGCCTTAAACGAGAGCCTCCAGGCGGCCCTCAACCCGCCCCAGAAGGGCAAGCGGGAGTACAAGAGCACCTTCGCCACCTTCCGGGAGGGGGACAAGGTCCTCCAGACCCGCAATAACTACGACATCGAGTGGAAAAAGCCGGGGACCGGCGAAAAGGGGATGGGCATCTACAACGGCGACATCGGCATCATCCAGCGGATCGACCTGGTGGGCGGGACGATGGAGATCGACTTTGACGGCCGCCGGTGCGAATACACCCTCGAGATGGCGCCGGAACTGGACCTGGCCTACGCCGTCACCGTCCACAAGAGCCAGGGCAGCGAGTACAGCGCCGTCGTCCTGCCGATCTTTGGCGGTTACGACAAACTCTACTTCCGCAACCTCCTCTATACCGCCGTCACCCGCGCCCGGAAGCTATTAATTATCGTCGGCAGCGAGTCCCGGGTTTACCAGATGGTCGACAACAACCGCAAGATGCTCCGCTATACCGGCCTCAAGTGGTTTTTACGGCAGGAGGCGGGCAAACCGGCGTCGGAAAGCGGTGAAGCAGAATGAACCGGCAGATCTTCCAAAAGGCGGCGGATTTGCTCCTCTGGGCCATTTTCCCGCCCTGCTGCCCGGCCTGCGGGCGGAGCATTTCCCGGGACGAGTGCTTCTGCCCCGGCTGCATGGACGCCTTTTACCCGGCGGACGTGGGATGCCGGGAAGGGAAACAGCTCCCGCCGGAGACAAACCTCTTTGCCGCCGCCTATTACGAAGGGAGTATGCGGGAGGCCATCCACCGGATGAAGTTCTCCGGCCACCCGGGGAACGCCATAACCCTCGCCCCGCTCCTTTTGCAGGTCCTCCGGGAAAGCGGGGCGGCGGAAGGCCGGTTCGACCTGCTGGTCCCGGTCCCCTCCCGCCCGAAAAAGGTGCGGGCAAGGGGCTATAACCAGTCGGCGCTGCTGGCCCGCGAACTGTCCAAACGCACCGGCATCCCCGTTTCCGAAACCGCCCTTGTGAAAACCCGGGATACCCGCGCCCAGCATGACCTTTCGGCCGAAGAGCGGCAGGTAAACCTCTCGGGGAGCTTCCGGGCTTCCGAAAGCGAGGTCTCCGGCAAAAGGATCCTCCTCATCGACGATGTCCTCACCACCGGCGCCACCGCCCGCGAGTGCATCGGCGCACTGCAAACGGCGGGCGCCCAGTCCGTAGACCTTCTGGTGCTGGCGGTGACCAGCCACAACGCCGGGCATGACGGGACAGGGGACAGCGTATGATACGTTTTCTAGCAGCATAAACTTTCCTGGCGTCCAATCAACGTTCCGAAGACCGTTCGCTTGACGAACGGTCTCACGCGTGTGGAGCGGGCAGCTCACGCCGCGTCGAACAGCGGGTCCAGGGCTCGCTAGAGTCCTGGTCCATCCAAGTGAAACTTGGTCCCATCCAAGGGGAACCCTTGGTCGCTGCCTTAAGGGCAGCGAAACAAATATTATATTGTTAAACAGCCATAAACATTCCCCAACCGAAAGCGAGGTCTTTACCATGTCCAACTTCATCGAAATCGATCCCACCACCCTTCAGAACAACCCCTTCCAGATGCTCGGGCGCGACTGGGCGCTGGTCACCGTATCCGACCCGGACACCGGCAAGGTCAACACAATGACCGTCAGCTGGGGCGCAATGGGCGTCCTCTGGGGCAAGAACACCGTCACCATCTACATCCG
>DVHA01000095.1 GCA_018712425.1 Candidatus Faecivivens stercoravium
GGGCGCATCATCGGGATACCGGTCTCATGGGCCTCGACCGCCTTGCGGTAGAGGTAAGGCATCAGCCGCATCTTGAGCTCGGTAAACGCCTTGGTGACGGCAACCGCCTCGTCGCCGTACATCCACGGCACTTTGTAGGCGTTGGAGCCGTGGTAGCGGCTGTGGGAGGAGAGGAGGCCGAACTGGGTCCAGCGCTTGAAGATGTCGTTGGAGGAGGTGCCTTCAAAGCCGCCGATGTCGTGGCTCCAGTAGCCGAAGCCGCACAGCGCCAGCGACAGGCCGCCGCGGAGGGACTGGGCCAGCGACGGGTAGGTCGGGAGGTTGTCGCCGCCCCAGTGGACCGGGAACTGCTGGCCGCCCACCGTGGCGCTGCGGGCAAACAGGCAGGCGTTCCCTTCCCCGTACACTTCAGCCAGCAGGTCGTAGACCGCCTTGTTGTAGAGGTAGGTGTAGTAGTTGTGCATCTTGTCGGGGTCGGAACCGTCGAAATAGCGGATGCCATACTTGGCGGCCTTCGGGCCGTAATAGGGGTCCTGGACCGGAATCCGCTCGCCGAAGTCGGTCTTGAAGCAGTCGACGCCCATCTCACAGAGCTGCCGCAGGTAGCCCTGGTACCATTTGACCGCGTCAGGGTTGGTGAAGTCGACCAGCGCCATGCCGGCCTGCCACATATCCCACTGCCAGACGCTGCCGTCGCCGGTCTTGACAAAGTAGCCCTTCTCAACGCCCTCTTTAAACAGGCGGGATTTCTGGCCGATATAGGGGTTGATCCAGCAGCAGACCTTGATGCCGCGGTCGTGGATCTTGCGGAGCATCCCTTCGGGGTCCTTGAAGGTGTCTTCGTTCCAGACAAAGTCGGTCCACTGGAACTCTTTCATCCAGAAGCAGTCGAAGTGGAAGACGGTCAGCGGGATCTTCCGCTCCAGCATCCCGTCGATGAAGGAGAGGACGGTCTCCTCGTCGTAATTGGTGGTGAAGGAGGTGGAGAGCCAGAGGCCGAAGGTCCAGGAGGGCACCATCGGCGGGCGGCCGGTCAGGCCGGTGTAGCGGGTGAGGATTTCCTTATAATCGTCGCCGCCGATGACCATGTATTCCATCGATTCGCCGGGGACCGAGAACTGGACCCGGTTGACAATCTCCGAGCCGATCTCATAGGAGACGGTGTCGGGCGAGTTGACAAACAGCCCGTATCCTTTGGTTGAAATATAAAACGGAATGCTCTTGTAGGCCTGTTCCGAGTTGGTGCCGCCGTCGGCGTTATAGAGGTCGATCGACTGGCCGTTTTTGACAAAGGGGCCGAACCGTTCGCCGAGGCCGTAGATCTCTTCGTTTACGTCAAGCGCCAGCTGCTCCCGCATATAGGTGGTATTGTCGGGGCCATAGAAGTGGGCCATGCCGCGGAACCCGGTGCTGGTCAGCTCTTTGCCGTCCCAGTAGAAGGTGATCCCCCAGTCTCCCTGGACCGAGGCGACCGCCGAGAGTTTGCCGGAATGGAGGGTGACGGTGTCGCCGTCGGCGGTGACGCTGCCGCATTCGGAGGTATGCAGCTGGAAGGCCGGGCCGTCATCCCGGGCGCCCATGAAGTTCTCCATCTTGACCGAAATAACCCCTTCGGCGGGAGAGGTGAGGGTGACGGTCATCTGCCCGCAGTTTAGGGTCATCCCCCGGTGGTTGATCGGCCGGTAGGGGCCGTAAAGGGTGACCGAATGGCCGTCATAGCGGCCGGCGTAGCTGCATGCCGGACACTCCTGGGTAAAACCAGCCCGGACCTGCCACATACCATCGCTGAATTTCATTGTTTGTACACCATCCTTTGTCTCATTTGCAGCCCCAGGCGGAACCCATCCGGGGTCTTTTTTCAAAACTTTTTTCCAAAGGCTGAAACAGCCTTCTGCTTTCATAATAGCATGACGGCGGAAAAAAATCCAGTCTTTTCCTGCTAAAATGCCATAAAAACATAGGCAGCGTGCTCGTGCACGTTGCACATAAACATATATACTAAAGAAATATATATGAATTTAAGCGGTTCCCCGCCGGTACCGCCCATATGGACGGTACCGGGAAAACCTGTCAAAACCGGCTGATTACCTCTTCGTCCAGCGACCGCAGCAGCTGCACCGCCAGCCGGACGGTGTTCTCATAGTCCTCGATCGACGAGAAACCGTGGTGGCTGTGGGCGTACCGGACCGGGACGCTGAGGACGACAACCGGGACCCCTTCGCCCGAAAGGTTGATCTGGGCGCCGTTGGTGCGGCCGCCGGTGCGGACGGCCTCCTGGGTCGGGATGCCGGCGTCGCGGGCGGTGTCCAGCGCGTACCGCATGAACCGGGGGTTGGTGATCATCCCGAGGTCATAGTGGCGGAGCATGACCCCGCGGCCGAGGCCGGTCTGGATCTCCGCTTCGGGGACGAAGGTATCGTCCGCCGGCGCCCCTTCAAAGACGATCGCGAGGTCGGGGCGGACGGTGCGGGCGGCAACCTGGATGCCGCGGTCCCCCACCTCTTCCTGGGACGAGAGGACACCGGTCACGTCGACCGACAGCTCCTCCCCCTCGAGTTCCCGCAAGACGTCGCAGACGGCGGCGCAGCCGACCCGGCAGTCGAAAGCCTTGCCCAGCATCACGCCGTTTTTCTCGTTGTATTCAAACAGCACGTCCGGGACGACCGGCGCGCCGGCGCCGATCCCCATCCCGGCCACCTCCTCGGCCGAACGGGCGCCGACGTCAATGACCATATCCGCAATTTCCGGGGCTTTCCCCCGCTCGGCCGCCGACAGGTAGTGGACCGGCTGGGCCGCGACAACGCCGGACACCCAGCTGCCGTCCCGGGCGCGGACCCGCACCTTATGGGCCGAAACGGCCGAAGCCGCCCAGCCGCCGAGGGGCAGAAACCGCATCGTGCCGTTCGGGAGCACCGAACGGATCATAAACCCGACCTCATCCGAATGGGCGTCCAGCATCACCACCGGGCGGCCGCCGGTGTTCTCCCGGCGGGAAAGGTAGAGGTTTAAAAGCGGGTCCTGGGCAATTTCGGCGATATCTTCCATCGCCTCCCGCGCCGCCGCCACCGCCTCGTCCTCAAAACCGGACGGGCCATAGGCGTCGGAAAGGGCGCTGATCAGCGCCAGAGAATCTTTTCTGTTCAAAATTTGCAACCCCCTTGGTTTTACTGAAATTTAACACCATTGTAGCATGGAAAAAGGCAAATTGCAACGCCAAAACCCGCTAAAAAGTGTAAAATATCTGCGGAAGGCACGAAAAGGGTAAACTTAAATTTTCTGTGTACAAACAGGCCATTTCATGCTATAATCAACTTGACGCATTTTGGCCGCCGGTCAAAGACAGCGGCCTTTGAATCAAAAGGCAAAGGATGGGGAAAGATATGTCGCAAGCGGTTTCCTATTACGATATGTTTGACAAGGACAAACAGACGGAGGTTGTCCGGGGACTGTCCCGGCTGCACCTGACCGTCGCGGCGGCGGAGAGCTGCACCGGGGGCCTGATCGCCGCCCGGCTGACCGATGTCCCGGGGGCGTCGGCCGTCTTCCACTGCGGGGTGGTCAGCTACTCAAACGAAATCAAGACGGCGGTCCTGGGGGTAAAGCCGGAAACCCTGCGGGACTTTTCGGCGGTGTCGGCGGAAACGGCGGCGGAGATGGCGGCGGGGGTCCGGCGGATCGCGGGGGCGGACATCGCCGTCGCGGTCACCGGCAATGCCGGCCCCGAGCCTTCCGAGGGGAAGCCGGTCGGCGAGGTCTTTATCTCGGTCCTCTGCGGCTGGCACCAGGAGACGGTACGGCTGAACCTGAAGCCGGAGGGAAGGAATACCCGGGAACAGATCCGGTATATGGCGTCGGAAAAGGCCTTCGACATGATTTTGCAGGCGCTGAAGATGCGGGAGGGACAGTGACATGACGCTCCAGTTTATGATCGAAGCCATCGGTACGGTCGCCTTCGCCTCTTCCGGCGCGATGGTCGCCATCCGCAAGCGGCTGGACCTCTTCGGGGTGCTGGTGCTGGGGGTGACGACGGCGGTCGGCGGCGGGATTATCCGGGACGTGATTTTGCAGATTACACCCCCCGGCTCCTTCCAGACGCCGGTTTATATCGGGATGGCGGCGGTCACCGTCGGGATCATCTTCCTGATCGCCTACCTGCACCCCTACTTCCTCGATATGCGGTTTCTGGAGGGGTATGAAAAGCTGATGAATGTGCTGGACGCGATCGGGCTGGGCGCTTTTACCGTGCTGGGGGCGCAGAAGGCGCTGACGGCGGGGTATGAACAGTACAAATTCATGGCGATCTTCCTCGGGGTCATCACCGGGGTCGGCGGCGGCCTTTTGCGGGATATGATGGCGGGGATCACCCCCTATATCCTCAAAAAGCACATCTACGCCTGCGCGTCAATCGTCGGGGCGGTCTTTTACGTCTATGTGCGGGGCTGGATCCCGGACGCCTGGGCGCTGGTGCTGGGGGCGGTGCTGGTTATCGCCATGCGGATGCTGGCGACCCGCTACCGCTGGAACCTGCCGACCGCCCGGATGCCCAAACAGTAAAAACGGGCCTTTGCCCGGAAAATGGGAGGCAGTCAAATGCCAAGAGAAAAACTCGGTTCCCGCCTGGGGTTTATCCTGTTGTCGGCGGGATGCGCAATCGGCGTAGGCAACGTCTGGAAATTCCCCTGGCTGGTGGGGCAGTACGGCGGCGGGGCGTTTGTGCTGATCTATCTCCTTTTCCTGCTGATTTTGGGGCTGCCGATCATGACAATGGAATTTTCGGCCGGCCGCGCCAGCGGGAAGAGCCCGGTCCGGTCCTTTCAGGCACTGGAAAAACCAGGGTCCAAATGGCATATCCACGGCTACCTCTCCCTCATCGGCAACTACCTGCTGATGATGTTTTACACCGTTGTCTGCGGCTGGATGCTCCACTATTTTGTGCTGATGGCGGCGGGGCGGTTTGAAGGCCTGGACACCGATGGGGTTTCCGCCGTCTTCCCCGAAATGCTGGGGAACCCCTGGGTACTGGGGGCATGGACGGTGGTGGTTATCCTAGCCGGGTTCGCGATCAACTCTTTTGGCTTACAGGGCGGGCTGGAACGGGTCACAAAGGGGATGATGCTGGCGCTGCTGGCCATCATGGTCGTCCTCGCGGCCAACAGCATTTCAACCGAGGACACCCTGCTCTCCGCAATGGAAACTGCCGGGAA
>DVHA01000096.1 GCA_018712425.1 Candidatus Faecivivens stercoravium
ACAGAATTATCCCCGGACAGATGAATCGTCAAGGCAATGTCTGTATCGACCCATTCGTCATAGTATGCATAGATTCCGGTAGCTGCATGCCCACTGCCTTGACCGACAATATTAGCATTATTCAGCCAAAGGTTACCGTCTCCGTCATAGTAGACATTATAGTTGCTGCTGTCTGATTCCGTCAGGCTGCCATATTCGTTTGTTGTCCAGTAGCCACCGTCTACTACACTTGTGCCGCCGACCCACAGTTCATTGGGGGCAACATAATCCGCCGCACTTACGCCTTGGATAATACCCCCCCGGAAGGGTGACGGTCTCACTCGAAACCGGCGTAACCGCCAGCATTCCAGCACAGAAAAGCGCCGCCGCAAGTTTCATTTTCATCTGCAAATCCTCCGTTTTTCGCAAAAATTAAGGGAATTTCCCCTTAAACTCCAGTATACCAGCCGGAAGGGAGAAACGCAAGGGTTTCCGGCCAAAAATTTCCTATCCCTACCCGTCCGGTCGAATTTATTAAGATTTTTTTAAATCTACAATATCCTATTGACAGCCAATATTATACGTCGTATAATATAGATGCAAGAAGGATATTAGACGCCGACCAGTTCAACAGAAAGAAGGGAGCGCATGGCTTTTACAATCGGTTCCACCCTGCTGGACGCCTGCGTACTGGCGGTCCTGGCCCGGGAGGACGCCTACGGCTACCGGCTGACCCAGCAGATAAGGCAGGTGGTGGAGATTTCCGAGTCCACCCTCTACCCGGTGCTGCGGCGGTTACAGAAGGACGGCGCGGTCCGGTCCTATGACCAGCCCTATATGGGCCGCAACCGCCGCTATTACCAGCTGACCGAAAAGGGCTGGGGAATGTATGGGGAGTACCTGCGGGAATGGAAAGAGTTCCGCGGGCAGGTCGACCGGCTGATGGCGCCGGGCGGCAATTTATTGGAAGAAAGGACGGAAAGTTATGACCAGAGCTGAATTTATTGCCGAACTGCGGGGGCGGCTGTACACCCTCCCGGCGGAAGAACGGGACAACGCGGTCCAGTTCTATGAGGAGTATTTCGACGACGCCGGGCCGGAAAACGAGCAGGCGGTCATCAACGAGCTCGGTTCCCCCGAAAATGTAGCGAACAAAATCCTCTCGGGCGAAGGGAACATCACCCCCGCCCAGACCTGGAAGACCCCCGGCCGGAATACCCCGAAACAGTCGGACACGACGGGCCTGAAAATCGCGGTGGCAATCCTCGCGGTAATCTCCTCCCCCATCTGGCTGACGCTGCTTTTCCTCTTCGCGGTGGCGGCTTTCGCGGCGGTGATCTTCGCAATGGCAATGCTCACGGCCCTAGTGGCCGTCGCCCTCGCCTGCCTGGTGGTCTGTGTGGTCTGCCTGGTGCTCGGGGTCTGGCTCCTCTTCCGCGACCCGCTAAACGGCGCGTTCGTCCTCTCGGTCGGGCTGATGGGGCTGGGCGGGGCGCTCGTCTTCTTCCCGCTCATCGCCCTCCTCTGGAAAAAGTTTTCCCCCACCGTCATGGGCTGGGCGAAAAAGGCCGCCGGGAAGCTTTCCTCTACCTGCAAAAAAGCCTGGAACGGGCTGAAAAAATTTGTCGCAAACCTCTCCCACTAAACCAATCGAAAGGATGGTATCACGATGAAAAAGTCTGTTAAGTGCATCATTGCCGGCGGCATTATCGCCATCGCGGGCGCCGGGCTCTTCGCCACCACCCTTGCCTACGGCGCCACCGGGTACAGCTCCCGGTTTTTGACCATCGGCTTCGACCGGGACGACCGGGAGTTCGAAATCGGGTTCCACGACGATGATTACGACGACTGGTATCACCGGGACAACGCGGAATCCTCCTACATCAATTGGGATTTTTCGCAGTATGCAAGCTCGGAAACCAGACCCAATGTCGAAAGTTCGGCGTCTGTCCCGGACGACAACGTCGCTTCTTCCGCACCGGCAAACCCCTCCGACCTCTCGGCGGCGGATATCCAGAGCCTCTTAATCGACGTCAATTCGGCGGCGGTCAGCGTCCGGATCGGCACGAGCTTCGACATCGAGTCCCGGGGCGTCAGCGACCTGAGCTGGAGCCACGACCAGTCAAACGGCACCGTCCGGATTGATTCGGACGAAAAGGTCGAGCGGTTTGACGACGACAGCCGCTGGGTGCGGATCACCATCCCCCGCGACGCCGTCCTCACCTCTTTCGGCGCGCAGATTGAACGGGGCGAACTGGACCTGCACAACCTCTCCGTTCAGGACCTCGCCGCCTATCTCGGTTCCGGCGACATTGATATTGAATACGCAGATGTGGTAAACGCTGCCCTCGAAACCGGAACCGGCGACATCGGGTTTGAAAACGGCACTGCCGACAACCTCTCCATGATCATCGGCGCCGGCGAAGGAGACCTCGAAACCAGCACCGTCGGCAGCCTCAGTGCCATGATCGGCGCGGGCGACTTCGACGGGAGCGGCACGCTTCAGAACTTCTCCGTCATAACCGGTGTCGGCGATATTGAAATGTCGGTCAACGGCAGCGCCAGCGACTATTATGTTGCCCTTGAAACCGGATTGGGGACTATCCAGACCCCGTCCGGCACCTCCCGGGGCTCGACCACCCTCGGTTCGGAAGGGGCCGTCTACACCGGCACCGTCCAGACCGGCACCGGGGCAATTGAGTTCCGATTCCGTTAACCGCCAGTCTTCTCTTCCAATAAACGAAGCCCGGCCCCTGGGAACCTCTCCTCCCAGGGGCCGGGCGGTTTTTGGAGTGAAATTCGCCCCGCTGGGACGTTTGGAGTGAAATTCGTCCCGTTGGGACGAGTGAAGGGTGAAATTGCGCTTCGCGCAGTGAAATCTGCCCTGCGGGCAGGTTAAGGATGGAAATGCTCCGCATTTCTCCATTAAAAAAGCTTTCCGGAAAGCAGGAGCAGCCAAAAACCGCAGTCACTTTCCGGAAAGCTTTTTAAATGAGCGAAGCGTACCTTAACGCCGGCCGAAGGACGGCATTTCACTGCCCCGCAGGGGCAATTTCACTTTTCACTTGCCCAAAGGGCAAATTTCACCGCAAATCAAAGATTTGCCTTCAGCCAGTCGACGTCGTTCTGCAGGCAGGCGAGCCGGTCGAGGCCGCCGTATTCCGCTTCCCGTTCGACGACGAAGAGGTCGATGCCGATTTCGTGGCAGGTCGCGAAGACCTTCTTCCAGTCGATGATGCCCTGGCCGGTGCCGCAGTTCCAGCTGGCCCGCTCGGCGAAGGCTTTGCGCATCTCCTCGGTGATGATCGGCTTGCCGTCCGCGTCCAGCTTGAAGGGGCTGGGGTCTTTGGGGGAACGGGGCTTTTCGGGGCCGATGACCTTGTTGTTTTCCTTGATGTGGATCGCGACATAGCGGTCAGCGTACTTTTTGAGGAATTCGCAGGCGTCGGCGCCGGCGGCGGTCGCCCAGCCGCAGTCCAGCTCGAAGACAACATTCTCGGGGTCGGTGTTCTCAATCAGGATTTCGAGGAAGTACTTGTCCCCGATCTTGTTAAACTCCTGGGTGTGGTTGTGGTAGCCGACCTTGATGCCGTACTTGGCCGCTTCCTTGCCGGCTTCGTTCAGCTGGCGGGCGCAGTCGAGGATCTCCTCCTCATTGGAGAAGGCGTGCATCGCGACGATCGCGTACTGGACGCCCACTTCCTTCAGGTACGGGAGGGTGGGGACAATCTGGTCCATGCTCAGGTGGACCGAGCGGCAGCCGAGATTGTTCTTCTTCAGCTCCGCGACCAGGTCGGCGGCGGAGAGCCCGCCGTAGTTGTTGCCGGCGAATTCGACGCCGTCATAGCCCATTTTCGCGACGGTCTCGAGGCATTCGGGCATCGGGTGTTCCTGGCCGTACTGGCCGAGGGAGTAAAGCTGTAAGTAAATGGTTTCCATAAGTACGCACTCCTTGTAAACAAATTGCCCAAAAAGGGCGAAACGGTGGTTTCGTTTCCATTGTTATTCCCATAATACCATAAAATGGAGCGGCGCGCAAGAGTTTTTGCAGAAAATGCTGAAACCCCCGCCATTCAAAAAATGACGCCCGGATTCATCTCTTATCCATTGCTTTTTGGGGCGGATTGGAGTATCATTAAAGGATAGGATATGGGCAATTTTTTCCGATCATTTTTTGGGTGCTGCGCACGCTTCGTTATCCGCGGCAAAGCTGTGGTCAGCTTCGGAAGTACGGTAACGGAGCGCCTGGGAAGGGGCTCCGCCCCCTCCACTCCCGCGACCCCTTTAAAAAGGGGTCGATCCTAAACTTTTTATCTTCGCCCGTTTCTTTGTAACTATAACATCAGCGCCGATTTCGGCGTTTATCCCATCTGTTTTCTATAGAAAGGAAGATTGCAATGGATGAAAAGAGAATCGGCCGTGTGCTGGAAAAGATGGAGGGGGCGGGGCTCAGCCAGCTGCTGGTGACCGACCCGCTCTCGATCGGCTACCTGACGGGGGCGTACATCTACCCCGGCGAGCGGATGCTGGCGCTCCTCTTGCGGGCGGATAAAGCCCACCGTTTCTTTGTCAACGCCCTCTTCCCCGCCCCCGGCTGCGGCATCCCGGTGACCCGCTTCTCCGACACCGACGACGGCCCGGCGGAGATCCTCCCCTACCTCGACCGGGAAAAGCCGCTGGGGGTCGATAAGACCTGGCCCGCCCGGTTTTTGATCCGGCTCATCGAGCTGGGGGCGGCGAGCGGGTATGTAAACGGCTCCCCCTGTGTCGACTGGGTGCGGGCGGTCAAGGACGCGGACGAGCAGGAGAAGATGCGCCGCTCCTCCGCCGTCAACGACGCCTGCATGGCGGAGTTTGTGAAAGCCGTCCATATCGGCGCGACCGAAAAGGAGCTGGAACAGAAATTCATCGAAATCTACGCCGCCCACGGCTGCGAAGGGGTCAGCTTCACCCCGATTGTCGGCTTCGGCAAAAACGCCGCCGACCCCCACCACGGAAACGACGGGACAAAACTGGAAAAGGGGATGTGCGTCCTTCTCGACGTCGGCGGGGTCTACGGCGGCTACTGTTCGGACATGACCCGCACCTTCTTCACCGCCCCGCCCACCCCCGAGGAGGAAAAGGTCTATAACCTCGTCAAGGCGGCAAACGAGGCGGCCGAGGCGATTATCAAGCCGGGCGTGCGGCTCTGCGACATCGACGCGGCCGCCCGGAAGGTGATCGCCGGCGCCGGGTACGGGGAGGCCTTCTACCACCGGCTGGGCCATTTTATCGGGCTGGAGGACCACGAGTACGGGGATGTCTCGTCGGCATTCGACAGGCCGGTCGAACCGGGGATGTGCTTCTCGATCGAGCCGGGCATCTACCTCGAAGGGAAGTTCGGCGTCCGGATTGAGGACCTGGTCATCGTCACCGAGACCGGCTGCGAGGTGTTAAACCGCTACCCGAAGGACCTGACGGTATTGGAGCTGTGAGATGGAGATGCTGAAACGGCTGGAATCGGAACTCCTCTACTGGGTGCAGGCCCACCGGACGCCGGTGCTGGACGGGATTATGACCTTTATCACCAGCCTGGGGAACGGCGGGTTTATCTGGGTGCTGCTGACTGTAGGGCTGCTGGCCCGTAAAAAGACCCGGAAGGCCGGGGTGATGATGGCGGCGGCGCTCGCATTAAACGCTGTTCTCGTCAACCTTCTGCTGAAAAACATCTTCGCCCGGGTGCGGCCGTTTGAGGCGCTGTCCGGCTTCTCGGTCATCGTGCGGCGGCCGGCCGACTGGTCCTTCCCGTCGGGGCACTCCTCCTCGTCGATTGCGGCGGCGTTTGTGGCACTGCGGCGGCTCCCCCGGAAGGTTGGGGTCCCGGCGATGGTGCTGGCCGGGCTCATCTGCGTCTCCCGGGTGTATGTCGGCGCCCACTACCCCACCGATGTGATCGGCGGGGTGGTTGTGGGGCTTTTATGCGGCTGGCTGGCGGAGAAGATCGTCGAAAAGCTGCCGGTAAAGGTCAAGCAAAAACTGCGGATGGAGTGATTAGGCGCTGCGCGCATGAAGACGCCCTTTGGGCTGATGAAGGTGCCCTTCGGGCATATTAAAAGCTTTCCGGAAAGGCAGCTGCGGGATTTTACCGCAAACCTTTCCGGAAAGCTTTTTGAATCGTCCCGCAGGGACACCTTCACTTGCCCGCAGCGCGGGCAAATTTCACTGCGCGCAGCGCAATTTCACCTTTCACCTGCCCGAAGGGCAGATTTCACCGGTACAGGTTCGGTTCCCCTTTGATGACCGGGCGGGGGCGCTTATGGATCATATCCTTGGAGTAGGCGATGTTCATGACCCCGCCGTCCAGCCGGTTAAACCGCTCGCCCTTCTTCTTGGCGTAGAGGCAGGGCCGGCCGACCGATTCCGCCGGGACGGCGTCGTCGGTGCCGCTTAAGATTTCGTCACAGAGGGCGATCCCCTCGTCGATGACGGTATTCGGGACGGAAGTCGGGCCGTGGCCGCCCCAGCAGACGTCGAAGAGGGGCTGTTTTTCCTTAAAATGCAGAAGGCTTTCCTTGTATTCCTCGATGGTGGTGGAGCCAGGGAGGAAGAGGAGGGTGTTCATGTTGCAGCAGTCGCCGGTGTAGCAGGCCCGGTTGTCCTTGTCGATCAGGGCGATTGAGCCGTAGGTGTGGCCGGGGACGTGGACGACCTCAATCTGCGTCCCGCCGAGGTCGAAGATGTCGCCGTCGTAGACGGGGTAGGTTTTGACCGGGGTGGTAGGGATGACGTCCGCCATCGTCGGTTCGGTGCGCAGCCCGCCCATCATCTTGCCGCCGAGGGCGAACCCCAGCCGCCGCTCCATCGACGAATGGAGGGGGGAATACATCAGCGCGATGTCGTCGGGGTGGATAAACCCTTCGCCGTA
>DVHA01000009.1 GCA_018712425.1 Candidatus Faecivivens stercoravium
TTGGTCACATGCCCGATGACCGAGGTCATCAGCGCCGCGAAATAGGCCTGGGGGTAGTGGCACTTGAGGTAGGCGGTCTGGTAGGAGATAATCGCGTAGGCGGTGGCGTGGGCCTTGTTGAAGGCGTACTCGGCGAAGGCCGCCATCTCGTCGAAGATGGCGTTCGCGGTCGCCTCCGGGACGCCGTTCGCGATGGCGCCGGGGACGGCGGGGGAGCTGTCGGAGGCGTCTTTCCCGTAGATGAAGATCTTCCGCTCGGCCTCCATGACCTCCATCTTCTTTTTGCTCATCGCTTTCCGCACCAGGTCCGCCCGCCCGTAGGAGTAGCCTGCCAGCGTCCGGCAGACCTCCATCACCTGTTCCTGGTAGAGGAGGCAGCCGCTGGTGGGGGTGAGGATCGGCCGCAGGAGCGGGTGGAGGTAGCGGATATCCTCCGGATGCTCCCGGTTGTGGATAAAGGTGGGGATTGACTGGGAGGGGCCGGGGCGGTAGATCGAGGTGGCGGCGGTCAGGTCCTCGATCGACCGGGGTTTTAACTGGGTCAGCATCTGCCGCATCCCGGCCGATTCAAACTGGAAGACCCCGTCGGTCTCCCCCCGGGAGAACATCTCGTAGACCGCCTTGTCTTCGAGGGAGATCTTCTGGACCGAAAAGCCCGGCTCCGATTTTTTTACCATCTCTTCGCAGTCGTGGATGACCGTCAGGTTCCTTAGCCCCAGAAAGTCCATTTTCAGAAGCCCCAGCTCCTCCAGCACCGTCATTGTATACTGGGTGACGGTGCCGCCCCCCTCGCCCCCGGCCAGCGGGACATAGCTGTCCACCGGGTCGGCGGTGATGACCACCCCGGCGGCGTGGGTGGAGGCGTGGCGTGGCATCCCCTCCACCTGCCGGCAGATGGTGAGAAGCCTGCGGACCTCCGGGTCAGCTTCCGCCATCTCCCGCAGGGCCGGCGACCCCTCCCAGGCCTTTTCCAGCGTCATTTTGGGGGTCGGGGGGATGAGCCGCGCAACCTTGTCGGTGTCGGCGTACCGCATCCCGAGCGCCCGCCCGACGTCCCGCACCGCGGCCCTCGCCGCCAGCGTCCCGAAGGTGACGATCTGGGCCACATGGTCGGCCCCGTACTTACGGGTGACATAGTCGATGACCTCCTGCCGCCGCACATAGCAGAAGTCGACGTCAAAGTCGGGCATGCTGACCCGCTCGGGGTTTAAAAACCGCTCGAAGATGAGGCCGTATTTGATCGGGTCGACGCCGGTGATGCCGACGCAGTAGGCGAGCAGGCTCCCGGCCCCGCTCCCGCGCCCGGGGCCAACCGGGATCCCCTGGGATTTGGCGTAGCGGATGAAGTCGTAGACGATGAGGTAGTAGTTGACATACCCCATCCGGGTGACGACCTCCATCTCGTAGTCAAACCGGGCCTGGAGTTCCGGGGTGATGGTGCCGTACCGCTTTTTAAGCCCCCGCCGGGCCAGGTCTGTAAAGTATTCGAGGTTGTCCCGGCCGTCTGGGGCCTGAAAGGCCGGGAGTTTCGTCTGGCCGAAGGTGAAGGTGACGTTGCAGCGGGCGGCGATTTCGGCGGCTCTGTCCACCGCGTCCGGGAAGTCCGGCAGGCTCTCCCGCATCTCCGCCTCGGTCTTCAGATAGTATTCCTCCCCCTGTAAGCCCTCTTCCATCACCGTCCCCCGGCCGATTGAGTAGAGTACCCGCTGGACGGCGGCGTCCTCCGGCCGGAGGTAGTAGCAGTCGTTCGCCGCCGCCACCGGGATGCCGGTTTCCTCCGACAGCTCTCGCACCATCGGCAGAATCCGCCGCTCGGCCGGGAGGCCGTGGTAGCTGGCCTCGAGAAAGAAGTTCCCCTCCCCGAAGATCCCTAGGAGCTTTTCCGCCGCTTCCTTCGCCCTTGCCATGTCGGCCATTAAGAGCCGCCCCGGCACCTCCCCCGGCGCGTCGCCGGTGATCCAGCCGGAGAGGGCGATCAGCCCCTCGTGGTACTCCTTTAACAGCTCCCAGTCGGCCCGGGGGTGGAGGTAAAACCCCTCGAGGAAGGCGCGGGAGACCAGCTTGATGAGGTTCTGGTAGCCCAGGTTGTTTTCGCAGAGGAGGACAAGCCGCCAGGGGCTCCCGTCCAGCCGCATATCCTTCTGGTGCCGCGACCGGGGGGCCAGATAGACCTCGCACCCGACCACCAGTTTGATCCCCGCCTTCCGGCAGATCTTGTACAGGTCGACTGCCCCGTACATCGCCCCGAGGTCGGTGACGGCGACGGCGTCCTGCCCCGCTTCCTTCACCCGGCCGGGGATGTCCTTCAGACGGCAGGCGCCGTTTAGGAGGCTGTATTCGGTGTGGAGATGCAGGTGGGCGAAGGACATGACGGGAACCTCCTTTGGACAAATGGTCAATGATATATGCCTGACCGGCATATGATATACTGCTTCGCAGTATGATATAGCGCTGCGCGCCATGAACTATTTCCCTGCGGGAAATATGAAGGTACGCTTCGCTGATTTAATTTTGTCTTTCCGGAAAGGCTGCCGGTGAAAGCAAAGAAGGAGCGTTCCCGGAAACTTTTTTCAATCGTCCCGAAGGGACACCTTCATATGGCCCGGCGGGACATATATCATCCGTCCCGGACGGATATCATATGGCGAAGCCATCTATCATTTATTTCCCCCTTCTGGGAACCTGGCTGGTGATACAATGGATATTCCCCCCGCCGGTCAGGATATCCCGCGCGGGGATGGAGACGATCTCCCGCCCGGGGAAGCAGCGCTGCAGGACTTCCGCCGCCTGCTCATCCGCCGGGTCGCCGAAGGCGGGCAGGATGATGCCGCCGTTGGCGATGTAGAAGTTGACATAGCTGGCCGCCAGCCGTTCGCCGGGGCTGCGGGTCGGTTCGCCGTCCATCGGCTCCAGCGCCGCGCAT
>DVHA01000097.1 GCA_018712425.1 Candidatus Faecivivens stercoravium
GGGCTGGACCCGGTGCATACCCGGATTCTGCTGGCGCTCCTGAATGGGGGACCTATTGAAAAGGAATTAAAGGAGAACCATCTGATGCTGTCGGTCGTCGCGGATACGATCAATGGGGCTTTGTTTGACGAAATCGGGGACAATGTCCTGGAAGAGGACGGCGATACCCTCGCCGTCGTGGAAGACTATCGGGAAGAGATTTTGCAGTTGTTTGGGAGGTAAGGACAGATGAACGAGAACCAGAAGGTGCCGAAGCGGATTGCCCAGACGGTCCTGAACTCGTTAAAAGGCGGTGTCGTCCCGCGGATTGGCCTGCCGTATATCGCGGTGGGGCGGAAAAACGAGATCGAGGCGCTGCTGCACGATGTGGAGATTATCGCGGAGGGGGGCGCCTCCTTCCGGTTTATCGTCGGGCGGTACGGGTCAGGCAAAAGCTTCCTGATCCAGACCATCCGCAACTATGTGATGGACAGGGGGTTTATCGTCGCCGACGCCGACCTCTCCCCCGAGCGGCGGCTGCAGGGGACCAGAGGGCAGGGGCTCGCCACCTACCGGGAACTAATCGGGAACCTCTCCACCAAAACGAGGCCGGAGGGCGGCGCGCTGACGCTGGTGCTCGACCGGTGGATCAGCGGGGTGCAGGCGGAAGCTGTGGCCGAGACGGGGCTGACGCCCGGCGACCCCGCCCTGACCCAGGCGGTCGACCGGAAGATCTACGGGGTGACCGCCGCCATCAGCGAACTGGTCCACGGGTTTGAGTTTGCCCGGCTCCTCTCCCTCTACTACCACGCCTATCTGGAGGGGGACGACGGGACCAAAGGGAAGGTTGTCCGCTGGTTCCGGGGGGAATACACCCTCAAGCGGGAGGCGAAGGAGGAGCTGGGGGTCAATATCATCATCACCGACGACGACTGGTACGACTACCTCAAACTCTTCGCCGTCTTCTTCCGGCTGGCGGGGTACGCCGGGATGATGATCATGATCGACGAGCTGGTCAACCTCTATAAAATCCCGAACGCCATCACCCGGCAGAACAACTACGAAAAGCTCTTAACGATGTACAACGACACCCTCCAGGGCAAGGCCCGCTACCTCGGCATCATCATGGGGGCGACCCCCCAGGCGGTCGAGGACAAGCGGCGGGGGCTCTTCAGCTACGAAGCCCTCCGCTCCCGGCTGGCGGAGGGGAAATTCTCCAAACCGGGCGCCCGGGACCTGCTGGCGCCGGTCATCCGGCTGGAGCCGCTGACACCGGAGGAGATGCTGGTCCTCTGCGAAAAGCTGGCCGGGATGCACGCCGGGCTTTACGGCTACGAGCGGAAGCTGGGGACCGATGCGCTGGTACAGTTTATCAAGATGGAGTACGCCCGGGTCGGGGCCGACCAGAACATCACCCCCCGGGAGGTCATCCGGGACTTTATCGAGCTGCTGGACCTGCTCTACCAGAACCCGGGGATGGATATGGAAGAGCTCCTGCAATCGGACGACTTTACCTACTCGAAATCGGAGGCGGTTTCGGATGAGACCGACCAGAACTATGCGGAGTTTACGATATGAACGTCTTTGACCGGTACGCCCCCTTTATCCAGGACTATATCTACCGTTCCGGCTGGGCTGCGCTGCGGGGGGTGCAGAACGCCGCCGGGGAGGCGATCTTCGGAACCCGGGACAATGTGCTGCTGACCGCCTCGACCGCGTCGGGCAAGACGGAAGCGGCCTTTTTCCCGATCCTGACCCTGATGGACGAGGACCCGCCGAAAAGTGTCGGGGCGCTCTACATCGCGCCGCTGAAGGCGCTCATCAACGACCAGTTCGGGCGGCTGACCGAGCTTTGCGAAGAGGCGGGGATCCCGGTGACCCGCTGGCACGGCGACGTCCCCCAGTCGCAGAAGCGGAAGCTGCTGCGGAAGCCTGCTGGGATTTTGCAGATCACCCCGGAGTCCCTCGAATCGCTGATGATCAATAAGCATATGGAAATCCCGTCGCTGTTTAGCGACCTGCGGTTTATCGTCATCGACGAGATCCACTCGCTCCTGCGGGGGGACCGGGGGATGCAGACCTTCTGCCTGATCGAGCGGCTCTGTAAAACCGCCGGGTGCAGCCCCCGGCGGGTCGGCCTTTCGGCGACAATCGGCGAGCCCGAGGCGGCGGGGCGGTTCCTCGCGGCCGGCAGCGGCCGCCCGACGGTCATCCCGGGGTTTGACGGCGGGAAAGAGGTCTGGCGGCTTTCGATGGAGCACTTTTTCAAGACGGAGCCCCAGGCGGGGGAAGAAGAGACGGACGTCCCGGACCTGCCGGCCCTCGAACCGCCGACCGACGCTGCCCCAAAAGCGGCCGATCCGGGGCTCGGGTATATCTTTGAACACACCCGAGGGAAAAAGTGCCTGATCTTCACCAACACCCGGGAGGAGTGCGAGGCGGTCTGCCAGAGCCTCCGGCAGTACTGTGAAGCAAACCACGAGCCCGACCGGTTTTTAATCCACCACGGCAACCTCTCCGCCTCCTACCGGGAGAGCGCCGAGGCTGAGATGAAGGACAACGATTCCCTCCTGTCGGTCTGCGCCACCGCGACGCTGGAACTGGGGATTGACGTCGGGAAACTGGAACGGGCGTTCCAGATCGACGCCCCCTTTACCGTCTCGGGGTTTTTGCAGCGGATGGGCCGGACCGGCCGCCGGGGGAACCCGTCGGAGATGTGGTTCGTCATGCGGGAAGACCATCCGGAGCCGCGGGCAATGCTGCCGGATATGATTCCGTGGTATTTAATCCAGGGGATTGCGCTCGTCCAGCTCTATATCGAGGAGCGGTTTGTCGAGCCGCCCCGGACCGGCCGGCTCCCCTACAGCCTCCTTTACCACCAGACGATGAGCACCCTCGCCTCCTGCGGGGAGATGACCCCGGGCGAGCTGGCGTCGCGGGTGCTGCCGCTCCACTGTTTCCACCGGGTCTCCCAGGAGGATTACCGGCTGCTGCTGCGGCACCTCATCGAGATTGACCATCTGAGCCGGACGGAGAACGGCGGGCTGATTGTGGGTCTTGCCGGGGAGCGGGTGGTGAACAACTACAAGTTCTACGCGGTCTTTCAGGAAAACGTCGAGTATTCGGTCCGGTCCGGCCCGGAGGAACTGGGGACGATCGTCAAGCCGCCGCCCGTCGGGGACAAGATCGCCATCGCCGGGCGGGTCTGGGTGGTGGAAGAGGTCGACCACAAACGGCGGGAGGTCTACTGCACGCTGGTTAAAGGGAACATCCCGGCCTACTTCGGCGACGTGGCGGGCGATATCCACACCCGTGTGCTGGAGCGGATGTACGGCGTCCTGCGGGAGGAGAAAAGCTACCCTTATCTGATGCGGCAGGCGGTCTGCCGGCTGCGGGAGGCGCGGGATACCTTCTTAAAGGCTGGGATAGAAGGCCATCCGCTCGTCCATCTGGGCGGGAATATGTGGGCGCTGTTCCCGTGGCTCGGGAGCTACGCTTTCCTGGCGCTGGAACGGTTTCTCAAAATCCGCTGCGGGGAGCGGCTGGGGCTCAAAGGGCTGAACCCTTCCAGGCCGTACTACCTGCAATTTACGATGAAGGTCTCGGAAACGGAATTCTATCGGATTGTGGCAGAGGAAGCGGAGAAGGATTTCGACCCGATGGAGCTGGTCTACCCGAAGGAAGTCCCGGTCTTTGAAAAATACGACGAGTACCTTCCGGCGGAACTGATCCGGAAAGGGTTCGCGCTGGGGGTCCTCGATATTGAAGGGATGAAACAGCGGGTGTTGGGCTGGTCAAAAAGCAGCACATCTTAAAATTGATACCGTAAATGCCAGGGCAGGCCTTTGACCGCGGCTGGCAGAAAAACGCACCTTTTTTGCCGGGCAAAAGAGGTGCGCTTTTATTTGATGCCGCATTTTATCCCGCCGCATCCTGCTTACCGTAGGGCGAATGGTATTTTTCTTTTATCTTACCTGTTCTTTACCTATTATTTATGAAAATTTTACTTCTCTCTTGTAGGATGTTTTAAAGGATTAACTTGTTTACTGAAAATGTGGAAATTGTGTTCTGCATATGTAATTAGAGCTTACTGTTTTGCGTTTTATTATACAGCGGACCCAAACCCGCCGTTTTTTTACTGTTATGCCCCGAAAAACATACCGCCGCCCCGTATCCTTCTATTGCCGGGCGGAGGGAGGAGACGACTATGGTCCAGACAGAACAGAATATCGTCCAGCTGGTCTATGCCGCCAAAACAGACCGGGAAGCCGCCGACGCGCTGATCCAGCAGTATATGGGCTTTATCCGGAGCGAAACGGTCAAGTTTATCCACGCCGCCCCCGAAGACGGGCATGAGGATGAATTGAGCCTTGCGATGCTGGCGTTTTACGAAGCCATCCTGCACTACGAACGGATCCGCGGTTCCTTCCTGGGATACGCCGCCCAGGCCATCCGCAACCGGCTGATCGACCACTACCGGACAGAAAAGCGCCACCGGCGGGTTCTTTCCCTCCACCAGGAATCCGGCGAAGACCGGGAGGAAGAGCTGGGGGACACCCTGGCTGACCAGGCGGACGCGGTCGGGGAACTGGAGATGCGGGAAGCGAGCCGCAAGGAAATCGAGCAGTTCTCCGGCGAACTTAGCCGGTTCGGGTTAAGCCTTTCGGACGTCGCCGAAAACTGCCCGCGGCAGGGGCGCACCTTTGCCGCCTGCCGCCGGGTGCTGGATTACGCGCGGGGACAGCCGGAACTTCTGCGGAAGCTCTCGGAAAACGGGCGGCTGCCGGTCGCGGAACTGGCGGAGAAAACCCGGACCGACCGCAAGACCATCGAACGCCACCGCAAATACCTGGTGGCCATCCTGCTGGCGTTCACCAACGGCTTTGAGATTATCCGCGGCCATCTCTGCCAGATCGCGCCGCCGAAGGGAGGGCAGACCGGATGAAATATCTTGTAATGGAAACCCATCCCGCCTATGCGGTCCTGCTGGACGAAGAAGGCCGGTTTGTCCGGGCGGCCAATTTCCGCTACCAGGTGGGACAGAAAGTGGAAGACGCCGTCCTGCTGCGGGAACCGGCCGGCAAACGGGACTGGGTCAAGCCGGTGTCGGGGGCGATGGCTGCCGCGGCCTGCCTGGCCCTTACAATTGCCGGGTACTTTGGCTATTACGCCCCCAACTTTACCGCTTACGGCACCCTGCGGATGGAAATTAACCCCTCGGTCCAGATGACCCTGAGCGAAACCGGGCGGGTCCTTGACCTCGATGGGCTGAACGCCGACGGTGAAACGCTGGCCGAAGGGTATGACTACCAGGGTAAAAACCGCAGCCAGGTGGCCGAAGAGCTGGTCGAACGGGCGATCGAGATGGGGTTCCTCTCGGACGGCGACACCGTCTCCATCTCGGTGAGCAGCCGGGACAGCCGCTGGCAGAATGAAGCCGAGACGGAAACCCGGGACGCCCTGGAAGCTGCCTATGGCGAGTGGATTGTCATTCGGCTGGACAGCGACCCGCTGCCGGAAGAGGAACCTGTGGAACCTGAACCGGAAGAGATCGTGATCCCGATCCCCCAGCCGGAGAGCAGCGCCCTGCCACCGGAAAGCGTCCCCGAAAGCCAGCCGGAAGCGCCGCCGGCAGTGGAAGAGGATGATGACGATGATGACGACGTTGATCTGGACGATGACCTTCCGGCATTTCAGCCGTCTGTCCCCGCCTACTCCGGTAATGATGACAGCCGGGACGACGATGCGGATGACCGGGACGGCCGGGACGACGATAGCGGGGATGATCACGCTGATGACAGTGATGACCAGGATGACGATAACTGGGACGATCGCGAAGATGACAGCGATGATGATGGAGATGACGGCCAGGACGATGAAGAAAACGATGACAGCGATGACTGATTTCTAATTTTTTCATAAAATACCCCGTTTTTCAGAGCCACCCCTTCGTATCCTCCCGGTGCAAAAGGAAATAGGAAGAAAAAAACAAAAAAATTTGGGAACTACCCCGTTTTTGAAAACCCGCTTCCGTATCCTACCGGTGTAAACCAAAAAAACAAGGCCAACGGCCCAAAAACTTTAAGGAGATGACCCTGATGAAAAAGAACATGAGCAGAAAGCTGATTGCCCTGGCCCTGGCGGCCGCCTTTTCCACCACCCTCGCCTCCTGCGGCGCCCCTGCCGCGCAGCCTTCCCAGTCTGCCCCGGTTTCCCAGACGGCTTCGGCATCTGAGGTAAGCGCCGTTTCGGCGGAACCGGAAGCCGCCGGGACGATCCTCTTAAGCGTCAACCCGGAAATCGAAATGGAATATGACCACAGTGGGAACGTCTTAAGCCTGGACGGCCTCAACGACGACGGCGACGCCATCCTCGCCAGCTATTCCGGTTATGTGGGGCAGCCCTGCAAGACCGTCGCCGGGGAACTGGTCGCCCGGATGGACGACGGCGGGTATTTTGACACGACGATCGACGGCCATGAACGCAACATCATCCTCAAAATGGGACGGGGTTCCGCCTACCCTACCGACGCCTTTCTGGACGAAATTGCCCAGTCCATCCGGGACACCGTCAGCGCGGAATCGCTCAGTTCCCAGACGGTGGCGCTGAGCGAAGACGACTATGACGATACCTTCGGCGATAAGGGCTATATCAACCGGCAGGCAGCCGAGGAAATCATGGCGGCCCAGATGGGCCGGGACGACATCCAGTTTATCGAAAAGGATTACGACCTGGACGACGGGGACTACGAAGTCGAATTTGTCATGGACGGCGTCGAATATGAATATGAGGTCAACGCCTATACCGGGAAGGTCACCGAAGTAGACGCAGAGACCCGCGACCCCGATGATTGGGTTGATGATCTTTATGACGATGACGACCAGGACGATCTTTACGACGATGATTGGGACGACAGCTACGACGATCAGGACGATCTCTACGATGACGACTGGGACGACAGCTACGACGACCAGGATGATCTCTACGACGACGACTGGGACGACGGTTACGATGACCAGGACGACCTCTACGATGACGACTGGGACGACGCTTACGACGACCAGGATGATCTCTACGATGACGACTGGGACGACGCCTACGACGACCAGGATGATCTCTACGACGACGACTGGGACGACGCCTACGATGACCAGGACGGCCTCTACGACGACGACTGGGACGACGATGATGACGACGATTGGGATGACGATGACGATTGGGACGACTAAATATTGCCCATATTCCCCAAAATAATAAACAGCCTTTATGAAGCTGCTGGATGATCAAACACATAACCGAAAAAATACGGTACAAAAAAGCGCTCCCCGCCGCACCATCGCGCAGCAGGGAGCGCTTTTAAAGTCCTTTGCCTTACCAGTTAAAAGAGGGGCTTCCCGGCATCTTCGCCGGACGCAAACGGCCCGGGGATGACCCGGACACCGCGGTGCCCGCCGAAATAGTCCTCATTGAAGACAATCGCGGTCCCGTCGGGATTTTCAAACCGCTCTTCCGGCTCGAAGGCGCAGCCGAGGACGTCGCTGTCAACCATGCCGGTCGCATACCCGCCCAGGAAATCGTAAAGGTTGGTGGACAGCACCGGCCGCCCATCCTTCTCGGTCAGCTCGACATAGACCTCATGCTCGGTGTCGACCAGATGGTCAGTTTCCTTTTTATACGCCTTCGCCCCGTTAAAGTAAGCGTTGCCGCCCACCCAGACCGGCAACGAATGGTCGTGAGCCGGCATAAGCTTGACCATATCGGGGGTCTCGGTATCCATATCAAACATCTGTATCCACTCGTCATAGGTCATATAGCCGTCCATCACATGGGTGCCGACCTCCCGGTTCTCCGAATTGGTTCCCTCCGAACTATCCCGCAGGGTGATGAAAGGATCGGACGGCCACTTCTGGACGAAGATGTTGTTGTAGAACCGGTCGTCGCCGTGGAGGATGGTCATAAAGCCCATGACCTCGGTGCGGTGGGGCATATGGTAGGGGGTGTACCGGGGCCCGGTCCCGCCGCCGACGCAGGTGAACGCGCCGCAGATCAGGTTGTGGACCATCGCGACCCCTTCGGTCGCCATCCGCAGCGAGACATCCGACAGGAGGATGTTGTTGTCGATCAGGGTGGGCCCGTGCCCAACCTCGACAAAGATATCCTGGCTCATCATGCCGCCCTTCAGCTGCTTGGCGTATTCCGGCATCTGGTTGTCATGGAAGAGGTTCTGGGTGATGCGGGTGCCCTGGGCCTCCCAGTCGCACCAGATCCCCATCGTGCAGTGGTGGATATGGTTGCGGCGGAAGATGACGTCGATGGCCGCGTGCATCTTAATCCCGGCGATTTCGGCGCCGCCCAGCTCCATCATGTTGTTGATGTGGTGGATGTGGTTGTCCTCGATGATCGAGAAGACGCCGCCCATCCGGCCGATGATGCCGCCCTGTTCGCAATGGTGGATGTTGCAGCGGCGGACGATGTGGCTGCCGACCTTTTCCTTCAGCCAGCCGTGGTACTGCCCGCGGCAGACCGCGTCCCGCTCCATCTGGGTCGGGCTCTTGACGTGCTTATAGGTAAAATAGTGGTTGTTGTCGGGGTCTAAGTATTTGCCCAGCGAGATGCCGGCGCACTTGGAGTTGCTGATTTCGCAGTCCTCGATGATCCAGCCCTTGGACCAGTGGGGCCCGATCATCCCGTCCTGGTAAGCGGCCGGGGGCGCCCAGGTGGTCGCCGCCTTATTGATGTTGAAGCCGCTGACGGTGATGTAGCCGATGCCGGTCTCGGACGGCATAAAGCACTCCCTCCGGACGTTGATCTCGACATTTTCGGCGTTGGGGTCTTTCCCCTGGAAGTTGCCGTAGATGACCGTCTCATCCCCATCCTGCTCGGCGTACCATTTATAAATCGAAAAGTCCGGGTCCCAGGAACGGGTATAGACTTCCCCTTTGATGCAGGCCTCCAGGCTCTCCGCCTCGTACATCGCCTTATCGTTTAAATAGACGCAGCCGGTGTGTTTGCTCCGCCCGGCAAAGTACCAGTCGCCGTAGACATAGGTGGTATAGGGGTTATAATCCCCGAACACCGTGTTCTTCACCCGGCAGACCCAGACGTTCCCCTCATAGGGCTTCCAGTCCTTTACCTCTTCCGCACCGGTGATCACCGCCCCCAGCGGTTCGGTGCTGCGGTAGGTAATCCGCGCCTCTTCCGTCCCGGCGTTCCTGGGGTTTACATATTCGCGGTATACCCCCGGCGCAACCAGAACCTCGTCCCCCGGACGGGCTACCTGCGCGGCATCGTTGATATGCTTAAAGGGCATCTCCCGGCTGCCGTTGCCGTTCCGCCCGGCATGGGCGTCAACATAGATTTTCATGGTCATCCTCCATTCATGGAATTTTGGGAACAAACGCACACTGAAGGCCATTTCCCCTGTTCAGCCAGGGAAAATGGCCACAAGTTCACCTCTATCATACACTTATTTTTGTGCAGTGTCAATCCATTTTTATGACTTTTTACAAATCAAAGGGAGGAAAGCGGCACATTCCTTTATTCAATCCATACCCCTTCGGCGTCCACATAATACCCGTCGGGCGTCCATATATCCACCGCCATTTTGCCGGAATCGGTGAGGTAATAGTACTTTTCCTTCCACAGAACCCAGCCCGACTTTTTCATCGCGCCGGAGCCGTCAAAGAAATACCAGCCCTCTTCGGTCTCCATCCACCAGCTGTTGGCCATCCCGCCCCAGTCGTAGAAATAGTAGGTTTCCCCATCGATTTCAGCGAGCCCGCCGTCCAGCATCCGCCCGGTTTCCGCGTCCAGATAGTACCAGGCATTCCCAACCTTCTGCCAGCCCAGCCGCTGGGCGCCGGTTTCACCGGCGTAGTACCACCCCTCCGGCTGCTCAATCCAGCCGGTCTGCAGCAGGCCCTTTTCGTCGAAAAAGTAGGTCTCGCCGCCGACCTCCTGCCAGCCGGTCGCCCGGACGCCGCCCCGGTAGTAGACAGTCCCGCCGCCGGAATCCTTCCAGCCGTCCGGGACCGAAGCCGGCCTGAAAAAGTCCATACCGCCGTCAAAATTCCCGTCCCCTTCCGGCAATTCCGGGACAGAAGGTAAGTCGGAAGAGTCAGAAGGGATCTCTTCTGCCTGATTCCCGTCTTCCTTTTCCGGCTGGCCGCCGGTATCCTCCTCTTCTTCATCCGGTTTTTCTTCCGGAAGGACAGGCTTCGGCTTCACCACCGTTACCCTGCAAACAGCTTCCTCTCCGCCAGCGAATACATGAACCTTTGTATTTTCGGCATACAGCCCGGTCACCCAGCCATCCTCGACCTCCGCTACCTGCTGATGGTCCACCGACCAGGTTAAGGTCTGGTCGGTCGCGTTCTCCGGGTAAACCTTCGCGGTCAGCTGGACCGTCTCCCCCACCTCGACCGTCAGAGAAGTCTCACTGAGGACAACCGACTCCACCGGGATATCAGAAGACGGGGCCGAAACCGTCACGGTACAGGAC
>DVHA01000010.1 GCA_018712425.1 Candidatus Faecivivens stercoravium
TGCACATTTTCTCTCCCCTTTTGTTAGAATACAAAAAATGGGATAAGTGTTCAAAAAACAATGCGTCATTCTGCCACCATTCCCGTTTTCAACCTTTCAGTCTGCTAGAATTAAAGGGCAAGGCCTATCCACTGTCTTTAAGGAGGAATCAGCTGTGAAAAAAAGACTGACACTTCGCATCGACGAACAATCACTGACAAAAATCAAACACATTGCCCATCATAATGGGCGTTCTATCAATGCCGAGCTAATCGCACTGATTGGTGAAAATATTGACAGCTTTGAACAGGAACACGGGAAACTGGAAGAAAAGGCACATCCTGACATTCCAGAATAACCCGAAGAATTATTTTTAAATCATCGCGAAGCGATACCATAATCCGTCCCTCAGGGACGGATATCATAGTCCCACCGGGACTATATCATTTCATCATGCGGCCGAAGGCCGTATATCATTGACAACAAAACGCCGCCCGCTGTACCCCAAAGAGATACAGCGGGCGGCGTTTTGTGTTACGCAAACTTCAGTCTGCGATTATGCAACCAGGTAGGAATCGATCACGCTGACGAATTTCTCCGGATGATCCCCGTGGACCCGGATCTCGACCGGTCTGGACAGGTCGAGGGTCAAAAGGCCCAGGAGCGACTTGGCGTTGACCTTGTGGACGCCGGAAACGATATCGACGGCATCGTCAAAGTTGGAAGCAGCTTCGACGAAAGCACGGATTTCACCAAACGCGTTCAGTTTAACTTTGCAGATTCTCATAACAATATTCCTTTCATTACCAATAGACGGTGTCCCGCCGGGCGTGTTTTTTCTTTTTTTGTTTGCCTCTGGCGGAACTGCAACTTCACGTTTCCCCGCTTATTTTATCTTTATTCTTTGTGCGGGTTTTCTGTTTTGTTGAGGGCCGGCCGTGTAACCGATTACACTTTACCGGTCCGGCGGGGGCTGCCCCGCCCTTCCCTTTTTTTCAGATTAAGCGCGCATCTGAAAACGGGGTCTTATTTTACGACGCAGAAGTCGATCTTCTTCAGCAGATCCTCGACGTCGTCGCTGTCGATGTCGGCCTCGAGGCCGATCGGGCGGGTGAGGTCGAGGCTGAAGATGCCCATCAGGGACTTGGCGTCGATGATGTAGCGGCCGGAGACCAGGTCGACATCATAGGGGCACTGCAGGACGATATTGACGAATTCTTTGACTTCATTGATGGTGTTCAGTTTGATCTGGCAGACTTTTTTCATTGTAAATCTCTCCTTTGCTCGTTTGGAGTCGCGGGACGGCTATTCCCTGCCGCCCGTCTGTAGCACTTCCGGGCTTTCTCAAAAGCCGAAGCCCGTTCCGGCTGCTGCGCTGTGCATGCTTCCCTTTAAGCGGCCCTGAATTTCTTTAACTCGGCGAACAGCCCGTCGGCGTCGTCGAAGTGGGCACAGAGCGTGACCGGTTTCGACAGGTCAAGACTGAATATACCCATGATGGACTTGGCGTTTACCAAATACCGGCCGTTTGCAAGGCCGATCTCATGGGCACACCCGCTGACCAGCCGGACAAACTCCGTAACATCAGCCGCTGTGTTCAGCATGACTTTGCAAGTTCTCATCTTCCGGGAATTCCTCCTTGCCTGGAGCAACTTTTATGGTGAATAGGCGGGGCAAAACCGACCCCAGCGCGCTATGGAATAAGGCTTTGCCATTTCTCCATAATCACCATATTTGTAGTATATCAGGAAGTGTTCTTTAAGTCAACTGCGTATTGCCAATTTCTCTTTATTCCATTATAATATAAATTGAAAGAATCAGTATTTGTAGAGGCTGCACAACATTTTTTAGGCTCTATATGACACATTGACGATACTCTTTCACCGGCCCATCACCCATTCTCCCCATAGCTGTCGAATATAGGCAGAATCGGGGTTTTTGGACAGGCTGTTAAAAATATAACGACGCAAATTGACTGAAAGAGGAGGTTTTCGGTTGCCCACAATCGCCCTGATGACGGTTGGCTGCAAGGTCAACCAGTACGAAACCGAAGTTTTAACCGAGCTGTTCCGGAAGGAGGGGTATGAAATCGTCCCGGCCGACGCCCCGGCGGACGTCTATCTCCTAAACTCCTGCACCGTCACCGCCACCGGCGACCAGAAGACGCGGCAGCTGCTGCGGCGGATGAAGCGGATAAACCCTTCCGCCGTCGCCGTCCTGACCGGCTGCTACCCCCAGGCTTTCCCCGAAGCGGCGGCGGAAATCCCCGAGGCGGACGTCGTCACCGGCGAGCTGGCCCGCGGGAAGATCCCCGAGCTGGTCAAACGGGCCCTCCGGACCGGCGAACGGATTGTTGAGATCCCGGAGCACGTCCGGGGGGAGGCGTTTGAGCCGATGGAGGTTTCCGCCCTCGGCTCCCGGACAAGGGCCTATGTGAAGATTGAGGACGGGTGCGAGCGGTACTGCGCCTACTGCATCATCCCCAAGGCCCGCGGCCCCATCCGCTCCAAGCCGATGGCGGACATCACCCGCGAGCTGACCGGCCTCGCTGCCGCCGGGTACAAGGAGGTGGTGCTGGTCGGCATCAACCTCTCCTCCTACGGGAAGGAGTGGGGCGGGCGGCTGATCGACGCCGTCGATCTTGCCTGCGGCATCCCGGGGATTAAGCGGGTGCGGCTGGGGAGCCTCGAGCCGGAGCTCCTTTCGGACGGGGACATCGCCCGGATGGCCGCCCACCCGAACTTCTGCCCCCAGTTCCACCTCTCCCTCCAGAGCGGCTGCGACCGGACGCTTAGGTCGATGAACCGCCACTACGACACCGCCGAATACGCCCGGATTGTTCGGGTCATCCGGCAGAACTTTGAAAACCCGGCGATTACCACCGACATCATGGTCGGTTTCCCCGGCGAGACGGAGGAGGATTTCGCGGCGTCGGTGGCTTTCGCCCGGGAGATCGCCTTCGCGAAGGTCCATGTCTTCCCCTATTCCCCCCGCCCCGGCACCCCGGCGGCAAACCGGCCCGACCAGGTGCCGGAGCCGGTGAAAGCCCGGCGGGCGAAGGAGATGCGAGACGCGACCAAAGAGACCCGGGCCGCCTTCCTCGACCGGATGGTCGGGCGGGTGGAGAAGGTGCTGGTCGAGACGACCCGCCTCCCCCTCGGCTACGAGGGCTGCACCGCCAACTACACCCCGGTCGCCGTCGACTGCGGGCCGGAATTCTGCGGGCGGATCGTCCCGGTCAAAATCACCGGCCGGGCGGGCGAACGCTGCATCGGGCAGATGCTCGGCCCGGAAGAGGTATAAGCATACACGGAGTGGGAAACCGCTTTTCAGGCCCGCTGATAAAACCAGGCTTATTTTGAACCATATTTTGTGTGCTGCGCACCCTTTGTTTCGGGTGTCAAAGCTGTGGACAGCTTCGGAAGTACGGAAAGTGAGAGCCTGGGAAGGGGCTCTGCCCCTTCCATTCCCGCGATTTTTTGAAAAAAATCGAGTAAAACTTTTCTGACTTCCCCCGTTTCTCCGCAAACCCAGCGCCAGCGCCGAATTTTACGTTTCAGTAAGCTGCTTTTATCAGCCGGAAAGGCATCCCCTCCTTCCATCCAGGATATGAGAGATTCTCAAACCCCAGGGTGTATCTGAACATTCAATATTGCTGGATCATTCGCTAAAAGTAGACGGATGCAAGACGGGAAGGCGAAGGAATACGCCCGTATTTCGAGACTTCCCGACGCAGCAGACGGCTGCTTTTAGTAGAATGAGACAGGATTAGGGAATGTTCAGATGCACCCTCAACAGAAAGGAATTGACAAAATGGCTGTTTTCAGAATCTATGTCGAAAAGAAGCCGGCGTTTGCCGTCGAAGCGGACGGCGTCCGCCGCGACATCGAAACCCTCGGCATCCAGGTCGAAGGGGTCCGCCTCTTCAACCGCTACGACGTCGAAGGGATCGACGAGGCCACTTTCGAGACCGCTTCCCGGACCATCTTCTCGGAACCGGCGGTCGACCTCACCTCCCCCGAACTCCCCGCCCTCGCCGCCGATGAGCGGCTGCTCGCCGTCGAGTACCTCCCCGGCCAGTTTGACCAGCGGGCGGATTCCTGCGAACAGTGCATCCAGATCATGACCCAGGGCGACCGGCCGAAGGTCCGCAGCGCCCGCATCTACCTGATCAAAGGGCAGGTTTCGGACGAGCAGTTTGCCGCCATCAAGCACACCCTCATCAACCCGGTCGAAGCGAGGGAAGCTTCCCTCGAGAAGTTTACGACCCTCGCCGCCAGCTACGACATCCCCACCACCGTCGAGACCCTCCACGGTTTCATCAACCTGTCGGAGGAAGAACTGGCCGGCTTTATCGTCCACTACGGCCTCGCGATGGACTTTGACGACATCTCCTTCTGCCAGACCTATTTCAAGATGATGGAGCACCGCGACCCCACCATCACCGAAATCCGGCTGATCGACACCTACTGGTCCGACCACTGCCGCCACACCACCTTCGGCACCATCATCGACGGGGTCGAAATCGAGGACCCGGCGGTCAAGGCGGCCTACGACAAATACTGCGGCATCCGTGCCGAGCTCTATGCCGGCAGGCGCAAACCGATGACCCTGATGGATATCGCCGTCATCGGCGCCAAAAAGCTCAAAGCGGACGGCATCCTCACCGACCTCGACGAGTCGGAAGAGATCAACGCCTGCACCGTCAAGGTGAAGGTCGACGTAAACGGCCAGGATGAAGACTGGCTGCTCCTCTTCAAGAACGAGACCCACAACCACCCGACCGAGATCGAGCCCTTCGGCGGCGCGGCCACCTGCCTCGGCGGCGCGATCCGCGACCCGCTCTCCGGGCGCAGCTACGTCTACCAGGCGATGCGGGTGACGGGCGCGGCCGACCCGACCGTCCCGCTCAGCGAGACCCTCCCCGGCAAGCTCCCCCAGAAGAAGATCGTCACCACCGCCGCCCACGGCTACTCCTCCTACGGCAACCAGATCGGCCTGGCCACCGGCGAGGTCACCGAGGTCTACCACCCCAACTATGTTGCCAAGCGGATGGAGATCGGCGCGGTCATCGGCGCGGCGCCGGCTGGAAACGTCGTCCGCGAGGTCCCGGACCCCGGCGACCTGGTCATCCTCCTCGGCGGCCGGACCGGCCGCGACGGCTGCGGCGGCGCCACCGGCTCCTCCAAGTCCCACACCGCCCAGTCCCTCGAAACCTGCGGCGCCGAGGTCCAGAAGGGCAACCCCCCGATCGAACGGGAGCTGGCCCGCCTCTTCCGCGAGCCGGAAGCGACAAAGCTCATCCGCCGCTGCAACGACTTCGGCGCCGGCGGCGTCTCGGTCGCAATCGGCGAGCTGGCGGACGGCCTGGCGATCAACCTCGACGCGGTCCCGAAGAAGTACGACGGCCTGGACGGCACCGAGCTGGCGATCTCCGAGTCCCAGGAGCGGATGGCGGTCGTCGTCGCCCCGGAAAACGCCGGGCGGTTCATTGAACTGGCCCACGCCGAAAACCTCGAGGCGACCGTCGTCGCCACCGTTACCGAAGAGAAGCGGATGCGGATGGAATGGTGCGGCCATACGATCGTCGACCTCTCCCGCGACTTCTTAAACTCCAACGGCGCGGAGAAGCACACGACCGTCAAGATCGAAGCGGGCGAAATCCACCCGGTGAACCTCCTCCACGACACCCCCGCCGACTGGATTTCCCATATGGCGAACCTCAACATCTGCTCCCAGAAGGGGCTGGTGTCGATGTTCGACTCCTCGATCGGCGCTTCCACCGTCACGATGCCCTACGGCGGCAAATATCAGATGACCAAGACCCAGGCGATGGCGGCCAAACTCCCCGTCCTCCACGGGGACACCAACACCTGCTCGGTCATGGCCTGGGGCTACAACCCCGACCTGATGAGCCAGGACCCCTACCGCGGCGCCCAGTATTCGGTCATCGAATCGATTGCCAAGATGGTGGCGGCCGGCGGCAACGAACAGCACTGCTGGCTTACCTTCCAGGAATACTTTGAACGGATGACCGAAGACCCCACCCGCTGGGGCAAGCCGATGGCGGCCCTTCTCGGCAGCCTCGAGGCCCAGCTGCAGCTGGGTGCTGCCTCGATCGGCGGTAAGGACTCGATGTCCGGCACCTTTGAGCAGATCGACGTCCCGCCGACGCTCGTTTCCTTCGCGGTCTCGCTGGCCGACGCCAGAAAGGTCATCTCCCCCGAATTCAAGTGCGTCTCCTCCTCGGTCGCCCTGATGCTGCCGAAGGTAAACGCCGACGGCACCCCCGACTACCCCTCCATCCGGAGCACCTTCGCCCGGGTGCGGGAGATGATCGATAAAGGGCAGGTCCTCTCGGCCTGGGCGCTGGGCTACGGCGGCGTCGCCGAAGCGGTCGTCAAGATGGCCCTCGGCAACCGGATCGGCTTCAAATTCACCAGCCCGGTCGACGAGACCACCCTCTTCAACCCCGTCTACGGCGGCTTTGTCCTCGAGCTGGACGGGTCGGTCGAACCCTCCGACGAGATGCAGATCATCGGCGTCACCAAGATCGACGCCGCCATCTTCCTCCAGAACGGCGAAAAGGTGCCCCTGGAAGAACTCCAGGCCTCCTACGAAGGAAAACTCGAGAAAGTCTACCCGACCCTCGCCCCTGTCCCCGAAGGGAAGCCGGAAATCTACGAGTATTATAATAAGGTAAAGCTGGCCCCCGCCATCAAGGTGGCGAAACCCCGGGTGCTGATCCCGGTCTTCCCCGGCACCAACTGCGAATACGACACCGCCCGGGCTTTTGAACAGGCGGGCGCCATCCCCGACGTCTTCGTCATCCGCAACCTGACCGGCACCGACATCGAGGACTCGGTCGCCCTCTTCGCCAAGAAGCTGGCGGAAAGCCAGATCGTCATGATCCCCGGCGGTTTCTCCGGCGGCGACGAGCCGGACGGCAGCGGCAAGTTCATCACCGCCTTCTTCCGCAACCCGCGGATCAAAGACGGCGTCCACACCCTTTTAAAGGAAAGGGACGGCCTGATGCTGGGCATCTGCAACGGCTTCCAGGCACTTGTAAAGCTGGGCCTCGTCCCCTTCGGCGAGATCGTCGACATGGAGAGCGACTCCCCGACCCTGACCTTCAACTCGATCGGCCGCCACCAGTCGATGATGGTCAAGACCCGGATCGCCTCCAACAAATCGCCCTGGCTCTACGGCACCGAAATCGGCGACTACCACTCGATCCCGATCTCCCACGGCGAAGGCCGGTTTATCGCGACGCCCGAGCTGGTGAAGCAAATGGCTGAAAACGGCCAAATCGCGACCCAGTACGTCGATCTCGAAGGCCGCCCGACCTACGACATCCACTTCAACCCCAACGCGTCGGTGATGGCGATCGAGGGCATCACCTCCCCCGACGGCCGGGTCTTCGGCAAGATGGGCCACAGCGAGCGGGTCGTCACCCCGAACGTCGCCAAGAACATCGACGGAGAGAAGGACCAGAAGCTCTTCGAAAACGGTGTCAAGTACTTCAAATAATCGGATCGGCAGATTGCACAAAAATGTTTGTTCCGAACTATAGCTGAGAAACGGCCAGCCCCGATGAAAAATCGGGCTGGTCGCTTGCTTTTTGCAGGAAAAATTTGCGTATCTTGTAATTATGAATATTTTGTAAACAGATTCCGATGGCAAAATAAGGGAAGAAATAAGGGAAAAACTGGAAGATGCCCTGCAAGCCCAGACGCTGCCGGGCGGGAAACAAGGAGGAGATATATCTATTTTTGGAGGATGAAGTTCGAAATGAAAAAGAGAATTCTTGCTCTTGCACTCGCCGGCACGACCGCTTTCTCGGTCTTCGGTTCTGCACTGAGCGCGAATGCTTATTACGATTCCACTCATGATAAGTGGGATATCG
>DVHA01000098.1 GCA_018712425.1 Candidatus Faecivivens stercoravium
TTTTTCCGGGACATATGTGAACCATCCTTTCCCCGGGGGTATTGCCGGAAACGCAGTCTGCGGATATCCGGGCTTCTTATCTTTATTATACAAGTTCCGTCAGAAAATTCAAATACTTATTGTTCATCCCAACCCATAATTGAAAGTTATGGGAGGATGTGCTATAATAATGGGCAGAAAGGGGCGGATTTTTTATGGAACTCCGTGTACTGCGGTATTTTCTGGCGGTGGCCAGGGAAGGGAACATCACCCGGGCCGCTGAGGCCCTCCACCTTTCCCAGCCGGCCCTCTCCAAGCAGATCATCGAGCTGGAAGAGGAGCTGGGGCAGCAGCTTTTGATCCGGGGGAGCCGGAAGGTGACGCTGACCGAATACGGCAAGATTTTAGAACAGCGGGCGCGGGAGATCCTCGACATCGTCCAGCAGACGGAGGACGAGTTTTCCGGCAACGACCGGGCCCTCGGCGGTGACCTCCGCGTCGGGTGCGGCGAGGGGCGGCCGGTGGAGCTGGTGGCCCGGGCGATGGGCCGGATGTACCGGCAGCATCCGGGGGTGATGATGCACATTTATACCGGTATCACGGGGGATGTAATCGACAGGCTCAACCAGGGGGCGCTGGATTTCGGCGCGGTCAGCGCGGCTTCGGCCAGTGGGGAATATAATTTTCTGCGGCTGCCGCTGGATGACCGGTGGGGGCTCCTGATGCGGCGGGACGACCCGCTTTCCCGGCAGGATGCGATTACCGCCGAACTGATTTTGCAGCTTCCGGTGATTATTTCCAGGCACGTGCTGGTCCGGAATGAACTGTCGGGATGGCTGGGCAAGAGCATGCAGGAACTCCGGATTGCGGGGACCTGTGACATGCACCGCAATGCCGCGCTTCTGGTCCGGGAAGGGCTTGGCTACCTTTTATCGTATGACCTGTCGCTTGCAGACGACAGCCTTTGTTTTAAACCGCTGGAACCGCGTTTTGTGTCGACGACCAATATGGTCTGGAAGAAGAGCGAGCCGCTTTCCCCGGCGGCGCGGGAATTTCTGCGGATGATGCGGGAGGAGGTTGCCGGGGAGGGGGAGCTGTAAGCCCCAAAAATGCGAAAGGACGGCGGAACAGACGTATCAGTGCCTGTTCCGCCGTCCTTTTTAAGGCGGGTTCTGTGCGGACGGAAATCGGATCTCCGCCCGGACGCCGTCCGCCGTATTCTCCATCCGGCAGTCCCCGCCGAACCGGCGGACAATCGTCCCCGTCAGGTAAAGCCCCAGGCCGCTGCCGCCGGTCCGCCTCGACCGGGAGCGGTCGACCCGGTAAAAGGGCTCGAACAGGTGGGGGAGGGTTTCCGGCGGGAGGTGGACGCCGGTGTTTTCGACGGCGAAAACGGCTTCGTCTCCCGCCCGGCAGAGGGTCACCCGCACCTCCGCCCCCTCCGGCGAATGGAGGGCGGCGTTGGTGAGGAGGTTCCCCATCGCCTTCCCCAGCAGCCCCGGGTCCCCTTCGGCGCTGCACCCCTCCTGCAATTCCGTCCGGACCCGGATTTCCCGCTGGGCGAAGAGTTCCCCGCAGCCGGCAAGGCTCTCTGTTACAACGGCCCGGAGGTCGGCTTTCCGGCGCGGCCATTCCCCCGTTTCCAGTTTGGAGACGGCCAGCAGCTCCTGCACCAGCGTCTCCATCCGGCCCACCACCTGCAAGCTCCGCCCCAGGTACTTCTCCCGGTCGGCGTAGACCCCGACCCCGTCCAGCATCCCGGAGAGCTGGCCTTTGATCACCGTCAGCGGGGTCTTCAGTTCGTGGGAGGCGGCTGAAAAGAACGCTGTCCGCTGGCGCTCCCGCTCCTTTTCCCGGTCGATGTCGGCCTGGAGCCGGCGGTTGGCCGCCCGCAGCGCCTCCATCGAGTCGGAGAGCCGGCCGGCCAGCTCGTTCAGATTCCCGGCCAGCGTTCCCAGCTCGTCCGCCCGCCCCTCTTCCGCCCGCCAGTCGAACTGGAGGGACGCCAGCTTCCGGGAGACGGCCGTCAGCCGGACCACCGGACGGGTGATGAAGAGGGCGTAAAAGGCCGAGCTGCAGGTCCCCGCCAGCAGCACCGCCGCGAGGATATACGGCCAGACCCGGCCGACCGCCTCGGAGACCTGGTTGACCGTCTGGACGCCGCTGAAGACGAGGATGTAGTAGCCCTCCCCTTCCCGGAGCCGGAGGGGGACCGAGACCGCCTGCATCACGCTTTCGTCCGGCCCCGCCTCCACCACCGCTTCGCCGCCCGGTTCGGCGGTGACGACGGTGCCGGCGCCGGAACTGCCGTCCTCCTCCGACGTCGAAAGGCAGGTCTCCCCCGCCGGGTCGACGATGCTCACCTCGGCGCCCTGCCGGCCGGCGAACCGGTAGAGGGCGGCGGCGCAGTTTTCGAGGGACTCCCCGTCCAGTTCTTCCACCAGCGCTTCCGCCGCCGCCGAAAGGGCCTCGCTCCGGCCGGCCGAGTAGGTCACCGGCACCGCCCAGGCGATCAGCCCGTAGGTCAAAAGGCAGGCGACCGCCATCCACAGCATCGTCACGAGGCACATCTTAGCGGTCAGGCTTTTCCGTATCTTCCCAATCAATCCGGTATCCCACCCCTCTGATCGTCTCGATATAGTCCACCCCCAGCTTTTTCCGGAGGTTTTTGATGTGGGTGTCGACGATCCGCTCGTCCCCGTAAAAGTCGTACCCCCACACCCGGTTTAACAGCATCTGCCGGGTCAATACCCGCCCGCGGTTTTGCAGCAGCACCCGCAGGAGGGCAAATTCCCGCCCGGTCAGCTCGATAGTTTCCCCGGCCACCGATGCCTTGTAGCCGTCCAGGTCGAGGCTGAGGGCGCGGTGGGCCAGCTTCCGGGCGGCCGGGCCCTTCATCGTCCGGCGGAGGACCGCCTCCACCCGCCGGAGCAGCACCGGCATCGAAAAGGGCTTGGCGATATAGTCGTCCACCCGGAGGTCGAAGCCTTTCAGTTCGCTCTGTTCACTTCCGAGGGCGGTCAGCATGATGACCGGCAGGTCGGATTCCTCCCGGATGGCCCGGCAGACCTGGAACCCGTCCAGCCCGGGGAGCAGCAGGTCCAGAAGCACCAGGTCAGGGCTTTCGTCCTGGAACCGCTCCAATGCCTCCTCCCCGTCTTCCGCCGCGATCACCTTGTACCCCTCGTTTGTCAGGTAGGCTTCCAGCAGCTCCCGGATGTCAAATTCGTCTTCTACGATCAGGATCGTCGCCATCGTTTTCACCTCGGGGGCAGTATACCATAGATTTTTGAAGATATTGTGTAATCGGCCGGAAAACGAACGGCCAAAGCGCAAAATCCGGCGCTGGCGTTAAAGTGACAAAGAAACGGGCGAAGATTAGAAGTTTAGGATCGACCCCTTTTTAAAGGGGTCGCGGGAATGGAAGGGGCAGAGCCCCTTCCCAGGTGCTCAGTTACTGTACTTCCGAAGCTGTTCACAGCTTTGCCACTGATAACGAAGGGTGCGCAGCACACAAAAAATAATCAAAAAAAGCCTGCGTCTTCAGCCATGACCTGCCGCCTCCTTGACTTTCGCCGCGGTGGATTCTATACTGGAAAGAGAATCCAACGAAGAAAGGGGTTTTACCCATGATCGACCGGGTGAAGATCCGCGGCGCGCGGGTGCACAACCTGAAAAATATCGACGTCGACGTCCCGCTGGGCAAGATCGTCGCCATCGCCGGGGTGTCCGGCTCCGGCAAGTCCTCCCTCGCCCTCGGCGTCCTCTATGCCGAAGGGTCGAGGCGGTACCTCGAGTCCCTCTCCACCTACACCCGCCGCCGGATGACCGGGGCGGCCCGGGCGGATGTGGACGAGGTGCGCTTTCTCCCGGCGGCCCTCGCCCTCCACCAGCGCCCCGGCGTCCCCGGCATCCGCTCCACCTTCGGCACCGGAACCGAGCTGCTGAACGCCCTGCGGCTGATGTTTTCAAGGCTCGGATCCCATCGCTGCCCGAACGGACACTACCTGCCGCCGTCGCTGGCGGTGGCGGCGGGACAGCCGCTAAGATGCCCCGTCTGCGGCGCGGAGTTTTACGGCCCGGGGGCGGAGGAGCTCGCCTTCAACAGCGGGGGCGCCTGCCGGAAATGCGGCGGCACCGGGACGGTGCGGACGGTCGACCGCTCGACCCTCGTGCCGGACGAGGCGCTGACCATCGAGGAGGGGGCGGTCGCCCCCTGGAACTCGCTGATGTGGTCGCTGATGGTGGACGTCTGCCGGGAGATGGGGGTGCGGACCGACGTCCCCTTTCAGGACCTGACCCCGGAGGAAAAGGCGATCGTCTACGACGGCCCGCCCGAGAAAAAGCACATCTTCTACCGCCCCAAAAACGGCGGGCAGGGCGGGGAGCTGGACTTTACCTACTACAGCGCCGTCTATACCGTTGAAAACGCCCTTTCCAAGGTCAAGGACGAGAAGGGGATGAAGCGGGTGGAGAAGTTCCTGCGGGAGGACGTCTGCCCCGACTGCGGCGGCACCCGCCTTTCGGAGGCGGCGAGGGCACCGAAGGTCCGGGGGATTTCGCTGGACGAAGCCTGCAAAATGACCCTTACCCGGTTAAACGAGTGGGTCGCCGGGGTGCCGGGTTCCCTGCCGGAGGAGATGCGGCCGATGGCGGAGAGCATCTGCGCCTCCTTCACCGATACGGCCAGGCGGCTTCTGGACCTGGGGCTGGGGTACCTCTCCCTCGACCGGGCGGCCGCAACCCTCTCGACCGGCGAACGGCAGCGGATGCAGCTGGCCCGGGCGGTCCGCAACCGGACAACCGGGGTGCTGTATGTGCTGGACGAGCCGTCGATCGGGCTCCATCCCCGGAACATCGCCGGGCTGACGGGGGTGATGGACGACCTCGTCGCCGACGGCAATTCGGTCATCCTCGTCGACCACGACACCCAGGTCCTCGCGAAGGCCGACTGGCTGATTGAGATGGGGCCGGGGGCCGGGGCGGACGGCGGGGAGGTGATCGCCGAGGGGACGGCGGCCGACCTGGCCGCCAACCCCGCCTCTAGAATCGGACCGTTTTTGACCGGGGAACCCGACCGGCAGCTCCGCCCCCGGGCGTCGGCGGAGGAGATGTTTGAAAAGGGGGCCATCTCCCTTTCCACCGCCGCCATCCACACGGTGAGACCGCTGTCGGTGCGGTTCCCAAAGGGGCGGCTGACCGCCGTCACCGGCGTATCGGGGTCGGGTAAGACGACGCTGATCCTCGAGAGCCTGATCCCCGGGCTGTCGGCAGAAATCGAGGGGAAGAAGCCGCCGGAACACGTCCTCTCGGTCAGCGCCCCCGGCATCCGCCAGGTCAAGCTGATCGACGCGACCCCGATCGGCATCAACGTCCGCTCGACCGTCGCCACCTATGCCGGGGTTCACGACGAGCTGCGGAAGATCTTCGCCCGGCTGCCGCAGGCGAAGGAAAAGGGGTATAAGGCGGGGGATTTTTCCTACAACACCGGTTCGCTCCGCTGCCCCACCTGCGACGGCACCGGCCAGATCAGCCTGGATGTCCAGTTTCTGCCGGATGTGGACATCCCCTGCCCCGACTGCCGGGGCAGCCGGTACGGGAAGGAGGCGGAGGCGGTCTTGTACCCGGCGCCGGATGGGAAGGGCTATTCCCTTCCGCAGCTGATGGCGATGGACGTCCGGCAGGCGATGGAAGTTTGTTCCGGGATGAAGCTGGTCCGCGGACGGCTCCAGGTGCTGGACAGTCTGGGGCTGGGGTACCTGACCCTCGGGGAACAGACCCCGTCCCTCTCGGGCGGCGAGGCCCAGCGGC
>DVHA01000099.1 GCA_018712425.1 Candidatus Faecivivens stercoravium
CGCAATACCGGAAAAAGTCCATATTTTTTTGGAATGAGCCTATTGCCTTTTTGTATACAGGATGCTATACTGGAAACAACGGTTCAATGTAAGCGCTTTTATCCAGAAAGGAGCATCTTTATGGCCCGACAGCCTGACATTATCATCTTCAACCCCGACCAGATGCGCGCCGACGCCCTCGCCCACCTCGGCAACCCGGCGTCGCTGACCCCTGTCCTCGACCGGTTCCAGCGGGAAGACGCGGTCTCCTTCCGCAACGCCTTCTGCCAGAACCCGGTCTGTGTCCCCAGCCGGTGCAGCTTCGCGACCGGCCTCTATCCCCACACCCGGGGCCACCGGACGATGGCCCACCTGCTTCATGAGGACGAAAGCTCGATTTTCAGCGAGCTGAAGGATGCCGGGTACGACGTCTGGATGAACGCCCGCAACGACCTGGTTGCCGGGCAGGTTAAGGGCCTCTGCGAACGGCACGCCAGCGAGATTTTCTACGGCGGCGACGTCCCGCCGGCACCGGGGCCCGTCAAAGAGAACCCGAGGGGGCAGCGGGGGGACAAGGATTTTTACTCTTTCTACCGCGGGGAGTTAAAAACCGATGAAAACGGGCTGAACTATTCGTCCGACGACGCGGCGGTGGACGCGGCAGCCCGGCATATCCTGGAGGCAGGGGACCAGCCGGTCTGCATCTTCCTGGGGCTGATGTTCCCGCACCCGCCCTATCAGGTGGAGGAGCCCTACTTCTCGGCTATCGACCGGGCGAAACTCCGCCGCCGGGCCAAAGCCCTCCCCGACGGCCAGCGGGCGATCATCGAGGGGATGATCCGGCAGAATATGGTGGGGCTGGAACAGTATACCGAAGAGGACTGGGACGAGCTGCGGGCGGTTTACCTCGGGATGTGCATGAAGGTGGACGCCCAGTTCGGGCGGATCCTCGACGCCCTCAAAAAATCCGGCCGGTATGACAACGCCGCCATCTTCTTTTTCTCCGACCACGGCGACTATACCGGCGATTACGGCCTGCCGGAAAAGAACCAGAACGTCTTCCCCCACTGCCTGGTCAATGTCCCGCTGCTGGTCAAGCCGCCGAAGGGGGTGGAATGCGACCCCGGGATCTCCGACAGCCTCGTCGAGCTGGTGGATTTTTACGCGACGGCGATGGACTTCGCCGGCGTCAAACCCGACCACACCCAGTTCGGCCGGACGCTCCGTCCGGTGCTGGCCGACCGCTCTGCCCATTTCCGGGATTACGTCTTCTCGGAAGGCGGGCGCAATGCCGGCGAGAGCCACTGCGACGAGTACCACAACGCCCATAAGCACGGCGAAAACGTGAACGGGGAGTACTGGCCCCGGCAGAAGGCGATGTCGGACGACGCCGCCCACTGCAAGGGGACGATGGCCTTTGACGGGCGGTATAAGCTGGTTTACCGCGCCCATGGGCAGATGGAGTTTTTCGATTTGGAACGGGACCCGCTGGAAGAGCATAACCTCTACACCGACGGGCAGTATGCGGCTAAAATCCTCGAATTGCAGGGGGCGATGCTCGCCTGGTACCAGGATACCTGCGACATCGTACCCTTTAAGGCCGACGCCCGTTGGAGCGGGGAGATGTTTTGGCAGAAGGTCAAGAATATCGTTCCGCCGGAGAGGGCGGGGGAGATGCGGGCCTTGATCGACGGCGGCGCCGATATCACCGAGGTGATGGCGGCGGCAGCCCGGTTTAGAAAAGGATAAGGTATGTCTCAAGCAGGGCCTTTGCAGGCCCTGCTTTTTTCATAATATGAGGCATTTTGAAAGCGCTTTACTTGTGTAAGGGCAGAAATAAGGGAAAAGTGTTGTATAAATCGCACAAAGAATGCGCTGAAAGTTCATAAATTCGCCAAAGTTGGTAATTTCCGCTTGACATTTTACATGGCAACTCCTATAATGGTGCCATAAAGTTTAAAGCGCTTACATCGGGAGGAACATATGAAGGTTACGATCTACGACGTCGCCCGGGAAGCCGGGCTGTCGATCGCAACCGTCTCCCGGGTGATCAACGGCAAGGGCGGGGTGACCCCCAAGAGCGAGCGGAAGATCCGCGACGCCATCGCGAAACTCGGCTACCTGCCTGACGCCAGCGCCCAGGGCCTCGCCTCCAGCCTGGTCAACACCATTGGGCTGGTGCTGCAGGGGTCGGTCTCCTCCAGCTATTACATCCAATTCCTCGACGGCGCCGAACACGCGGCCCGGGAACGGGGGTTTGACGTCCTTCTGACTTCTCCTTACGGTACACCGGAGGCGTTTTCCAAGTCCATCCGGACCCGGCATAAGGTGGACGGTGTATTGTTTACCGGCGTGACGGAATATATCCAGCCGCTTTATGACGCGGGATTCCCGGTCTGTTATGCTGGTCCACGGATATCGTGGGACTTGCGACGGGGTCATGTTTACGGGGGTTTTGGCGGCTATCGGAAAGAAGCATTATCCCTTCTTTTGAGCCGCGGCTGCCAGAAGATTGTCTACTTTGAAACAATGATAAACCTTGTGAAGACTACTGAGGTACGGAATCGAGAGGTTATTGAAGACTTTGTGATTTCCAACGGCCTTTCCCCGGAACAGGTGATCTATATACAGGTGGAAACCGCCCAGTGTGAACAGGCTTACCGGAAACTCCGGGAGATGTTTTCGGCTCCGGACCGGCCGGACGGCATCTTTGTTGTCGACGGGCAGGTCGCGTCCCCGGTTTACACCCTTCTTTCCCAATGCGGGCTGCGGATCCCGGAGGACGTCAAGGTTGTTTCCTCGATTCAGAGTCCCAGCGAGGGGAGCCTTTTACAGCCCGGGCTGACCGCCTACCTCGTTAATTCCTACAAGATGGGGTATAACGCGGCGGTCAAGCTGATCCAGATGGTCCAGGGAGGCGTCCCGGATGAAAACCTCACCTATGTCCCGTACGATTTTATCGAGCGGGGGTCGGTATAAGAAAGCCGCCGGAAGGCGGCAGGTTCTTGGAGAAAAATATAAGCGGTTACAAAATAAGCCGTAAAGATATTCCCTGTATCTTATAATTTCGTGCATCATTTCTTTTTCTTAACCTGAATCGGTTGGTTATAAAGCTGAATGTAAGCGTTTACAAAAGTAAGCGCTTTGATTGAAAACCGGTTCTGTACCAGAGGGGAAAGCCTCTGTCCAGATAAATGTCCGTCTGTAAACCCGTGCCAAAGGCCGGAAAACGGCCTGAAAATATGAAAACAGAAAGGAAAATCGTTATGAAAAAGACAACGCGCCTCGTTTCCATCTTCGCAGCTGCCCTTCTGACCCTTTCGATGACCGCATGCGGCGGCGGGGGAGAATCCTCCACAACCACCACGCCGGAATCTTCCGGCAGCACCGCTTCCACTTCCGGCGAGAGCACGACCGGAGAGAGCACGGAAGTCGAGAAGCTTGACCCGAATCAGACCCTTGAAGCCTGCAACATGACCGTCTGGCTTGCCGGCAGCGGCGAGGCCATTTACAACGACGTTTATACCGCCATCCTCGACAACTGGGTCACGGAACGGGCGCCCGGTTCCACCCATGAGCTGACCTTTATCGCCTGGAGCGATTATTTCTCCAAGCTGTCGACCGGCCTTGCCGGCGGCGCCGCGCCTGACGTCTATATGACCGGTTACGGCCAGATGGGGTCGATGAACGCGCAGGGGTATGAGCTGAACCTTTCGGATTACTTCCCCGAGGACTGGGACGGCTGGACCGATATCCCGGAGAATATCCTGTCGGCCGGGATGGTGGACGGCGATCTGTATGGGTTACTGGAATCCAACACTCGCGTGCTGGCTTACCGCAAGGACATTGCCGAGCAGAACGGCGTCACCGAAGAGGACCTGACGGTCGAGACGCTGGACGACCTGACAAACCTTATTCAAAAGATGTGCGTCTATGACGACAGCGGCAACCTTGTGATGGCTGGATGTGATGTCCAGACCAGCACCAGCTCTCCCGAACAGTGGGCGCACTTTATTGCGACAAACTTTGATCCGGAGTTTGAATATTGGAATGATGACAATACCGCCGCATTTAATAGCGACGCGATGAAGCAGGCGATGGAGTATTCCAAGAGCCTCTTTGACGCCGGGTATTGCTTCCCGTCTGACCCTTCCAATACAACTTCTGGCATTATTTCCGGCCTTTCGTCGATGTCGCTGATTCCGGAATCCAACTATACCCAGGCGGACATGGCTTTCCCGGGGCAGATTGGGTTTGTCAACTGCACACTGAATACGATGCTGATTGGCAACTTTATCGTTGCAAATGCCGATACGCCTAACCCCGCACAGGCAGCTGACTTGGTCATGTACTTCTTTAATGAAGATTCCCTGAAAGAAAAAGCGACCCTCGGCCAGTACACGCTCCGTACCTCTCTGAACGATTGGTATGTGGAAACTTATCCTGAATTTGAAAACGTTGTTACGGCATATGAGCATTCGACCCCGATGGCCTCTACTTTGAATCCCAATTACAACGAATGTATTGTCAGCTTCCGCAACCATTGGGAAACCTATATGAACGGTATTGAAGATGCCGATACCGCCCTTTCCACGGCCGAAAGCGAATGGAACGCGATTGTCGGCGGATAACTTTTCCACCTGAATCGGTCCGGGCAGGGGGAAAACCTCTGCCCGGCAAGCCACATACCGAATAGAAAGGGATGAACAAGATGGCAGCTTCCGCCGCGCAGGGGAAGAAACGCAAAGGGCATCTGACCGAATCCAAGGTCGGCTACCTGATGATCCTTCCCAACTACATCATTTACACAGTCTTTACGCTGATCCCGATTATCTGGACAGTCGTCCTCAGTTTTACCGATTACGACCTGAAGACGGCCAACTTCGTCGGTATTTCAAACTATATCAACATCTTTAAGGATGAAATCTTCTTAAAGTCGATCTGGAACACCATTTATTTCTGCCTGCTGACCATCCTCCCGACGATGGTGCTGGCGCTCCTCCTCGCCCTCCTGCTCAACCGCAAGATTGCCGGGCGGGGGTTCTTCCGGACCCTCTTTTACCTGCCGAACATCCTCTCGATGGTCGCCGTTTCAATGGCCTGGAGCTACCTCTATAACTCCCAGGCGGGCATCCTCAACAAGATGCTCAATGCCATCGGCCTTCCGTCGGTCGGCTGGGTCACCGATACCAAATGGGCGATGATCTCGGTCGCGATTATGTCGATCTGGTCGTCGCTGGGGTACAACGCCGTCCTCTACCTGTCGGGGCTCCAGGGGATCCCCGATTACCTCTATGAAGCCGCGACGATTGACGGCGCAAACGGCATCCAGCAGTTTTTCAACATTACGATTCCTTCGCTGAAACCCACCACCTTCTTTATCTTTGTCATGTCCTGCATCCACTCCTTTGAAGTCTTCGGCCAGGTCTACATCCTGACCCAGGGCGGGCCGCTCAACTCCACCACCACCATCGCCCACCAGGTTTACCGCAACGGGTTTGAATACTATAAGATGGGCTATGCTTCGGCGGAAGCGGTCGTGCTGCTGGTGCTGATCCTGATTATGACCCTGATCAACATGAAGGGAGGCAATACGGATGTCGACTAAGAAAAACTCGCTGGGTTTAAGGGCGCAGAAGACACTGAACAACGCCCTGACCTATATCATCCTGGTGATCCTCGCCTGCATCATCCTGGTCCCGATTTTCTTCGTCATCGTCACCGCCTTTAAGACCGACGCGGAAATCTCCTTCCAGAATTTCCAGTGGCTGCCCCATTCCCTCAACTTCGACGCCTTTAAAAACGCCTGGGAAATGGTCAACTGGCCACGGGCGTTTGCAAACAGCCTGCTGATTACGGTGATTGTCGTCGCCGGTTCGCTCTTCTTCAATTCCCTGGCTGGCTATGCCTTTTCCCGGCTGGACTTTAAGGGGAAGAACGTCCTCTTTATCATCCTGCTGATGGGGATGATGGTACCGGCCCAGTCGATTATCATCCCGCAGTTTATCATCATGCGGAGCATCCCGCTGGCTGGCGGCAACAACATCTTCGGCGCCGGCGGCACCGGGCTCCTGGACAGCTACGCTTCGCTCATCCTGCCGTTTTTGTCCGGGCCGATGGGGATCTTCCTCTGCCGGCAGTTCTACTCCACCTTCCCGAAATCCCTTGACGAGGCCGCCAAGATCGACGGCTGCGGGAGCTTTAAGATCTACTATTCGATCTACATCCCGATGTCGACCACCATCCTCGCGACCCTCACCATCCTGAAGACGGTCGCCACCTGGAACGACTTCTTCTACCCGCTGATTATGACCACCTCCGAGGCGATGAAGACGGTCCAGCTGGGGCTCCAGACCTTCAAGGGCTCGACTACGACCCACTACAACTGGCTGATGGCGGCGACGCTGTTTACCTCTCTGCCGATCGTCATCGTCTACCTCTGTGCCCAGAAGTATTTTGTCGCCGGGATTGCCACCTCCGGCATGAAGAACTGAGCATACCTCCAATAGCTGCCATGGGGCGGATACAGCCCTTTCTGCCCCGGCTTTCCTTTCTGTACGGCGGGGGAACGCGGAAGCGTTTCCTCGCTGTGTCAAGAAAAGCAGATGATTTTACCAAATTCCCGGTTTTTTTCCCATTGTCCATTATGAGCCGGATGTTTTATAATCATCTTATAAAGTGTCCGGCGTTCCACCGTATAAAGTAAAAATGTGAAAGGGGAGAGCAAAATGCGTACAATCCTTGTCATGTTCGACTCGTTAAACCGCCGTTTCCTTCCAAACTATGGGTGCGACTGGGTGAAAGCCCCGAATTTTGAGCGGCTGGGCAGACGGTGCGTCACCTTCGATAACGCCTATGTCGGCTCGATGCCCTGCATGCCGGCGAGGCGGGAGATGCACACCGGCCGGTACAACTTCCTCCACCGCTCCTGGGGGCCGATGGAGCCGTTTGACGACTCCGCCCCGCAGATTTTGAAAAATAACGGGGTTTATTCCCATCTTGTCTCCGACCATCAGCACTACTGGGAAGATGGCGGCGCCACCTACCACACCCGGTTTTCTTCCTGGGAGAACTTCCGCGGCCAGGAGGGCGACCCCTGGAAGGCCGATTTAAACCCGGCCATCACTCCGGAACACCAGGTAGAGCCGAGCCCCGCGCCGAAAAGCTATGCCGGGATGGCGCGTTTCCAGGTGCAGGACGTGATCAACCGCGGCCATATGGACGAGGAAGGCAAGATGCCCCAGCCCCGTACTTTTGCCGCCGGGCTGGAATTTTTAAAAACCAACTACCGGTACGACAACTGGTTTTTGCAGATTGAGACCTTTGACCCTCATGAGCCTTTCTTTACCCCGAAGGAGTACCAGGCGCTTTATGAAGAGGTGGACGTCGGCCGGGATATCGACTGGCCGCCCTACGGCCCCTGCCGCAGCAGCGAAGAGGTGGTCCGGCACGTCCGGCATAAATATGCCGCCCTCGTTTCGATGTGCGACAAGTACCTCGGGAAGGTACTCGATTTCATGGACAACCATGACATGTGGAAGGATACCGCGCTGATTGTCACCACCGACCACGGCTACCTCCTCGGCGAACACCAGTGGTGGGCCAAGTCGATCATGCCCCTCTACAACGAGATCGCCCACATCCCGATGTTCGCCTGGGACCCCCGCTGCGGGAAGAAAGGGGAGCGCCGGCAGACCCTCGTCCAGAACATCGACCTCGCCCCGACCGTCCTCGAGCTGAACGGCATCCCGGTGCCGCCGGATATGCTGGGCAAACCGATCGCCCCGGCGGTCGACCACGACGAAACGCTCCACGACTGCGTCCTCTTCGGCCACCACGGCACCCACGTCAACATCACCGACGGCCGGTATGTCTACATGCGGGCGCCCCTCACCCGGGAAAACGGGCCGGTCTATGAATACACCCTGATGCCGACCCATATGCGGGCGATGTTCTCGCCGGAAGAGCTGGAAGGGACGAAACTCCACCCGCCCTTCTCCTTTACGAAAGGCGTCCCGGTCTTACAGATTGAAAGCGGCGACCCCCAGGCGAAGGCATTCCCGTTCTACCGGTACGGGACAAGGCTTTATGACCTGCAAAACGACCCCGGCGAGCTCCACCCGATTGAGGATGAGGCAGTGGAGCTGCGGATGATCCACCGGATGGTGGAACTGATGAAGGAAAATGACGCGCCGCGGGAACAGTATGACCGCCTGGGGCTGCCCTTTGACCACGAGATGACGGCCGAAGAACTGCGGGCTCAGAAAGCCTGGGTTGCGGAAAACGACCGGGCGGTGCCGGTCGAGGGCTGGGAATGGACGCCGGAGGCAAAGGAACAGTTTTTGGCGCTGGCGATGTTCACCGGGAAAGAAAAACTCCCCGAACTCTTCCGCGCCTATATGAAAGACCACCCGGCGGAAAAGGTCGGCTGCCCGGTTGTCGAGGCGTTCGCGATGGCAGTCACGCCGGAGGCGTCCCATGGGCCGGTGCTGAATGTTTTGAATGTCGTCGCGAGACGGTCGTAAGCCGTTGTCGAAGACGGCTGCCGAGCAAGAGCGAACCTAAAAGGCTCCCTCTCCGAGGGAGCTGCAGCTTGTCGAAAAAGTCTTTTTTGAGTATTTTTTGGGTGCTGCTGCACGCCGGTCTTGCTACGCAAGCCCTTAGAAAATTGTTTGCGGGCCGTATGGCATGGCCCGC
>DVHA01000011.1 GCA_018712425.1 Candidatus Faecivivens stercoravium
GCGCCAACGGCTCCCCCCTCATCCGGACGATGTTCTACGAGTTCCCGGAGGACAAGGCCTGCTGGGAGCTGTCCGACCAGTACATGTTCGGCAGCCGCTACCTGGTGGCCCCCATCTTCCATCTGAACCAGTTTAAGCGGGAGGTATACCTCCCCGCCGGGCAGTGGAAGCTCACTTCCGACGGCACCGTCTACGAGGGCGGCGGGACGGTTACCGTCGCAGCCCCGATCGAGTATATGCCGGTCTTTGAACGGCTCTAAACCATAAATAGTAAACCGGCCTCTGCGTGGATAAAGAACCCGCAGAGGCCGGTTTAACTATATCTCATCTGGAAAACAAGTCACTCAATAAAGGCTCCTTTAGAAGACTGGGTTATCAGGCGTTTCCTGTAAAGCCTTTCGCCTCGTCCCAGCGGCGGAACTCGTCGATAACCACCTGGAACTCCTCCTGCACCCGCCCGGTGTCCCCGTCTTTTGCCAGCACGAACAGGTGGCAGTCTTCCCACCCGGGATCGTCGCTGAAAAAGCCAAACTGCACCATGACCCAGCGGTTCAGGAAACGGTTGGTGATCACGTTATAGAGGTTATGGTCGGTGGTCAGCTGCTGGTAGATGGTGAATTCTTCAAACTGTCCGTCTTTCTGCACCGTCCCGTCTTCCAAAAGCACCGCGTAATCCCCGAGCTTGCGCCCGTCTCCCCCAGTCAGGCCAAACTGCTTTTCTTCCCCGCCATCAACCGCAATCCGGAAGGTGCGGTAGGGCAGGCCGTAGAGGACATCGTCTTTAAACAGGTAGTTCAACTCGACGCAGGTCATCCGGACCTCCACCGTCTCCCCATGCCGGAGGCATTCCCCCGTCATCGTCTGGATACGGAGCATGGGCAGCGGCAGCAGGCAGACGGCCGCAACCACCACTGCCAGGAGCAGCAGCCGCTTCATGGTCAGCACCGACCGCAGTTTCTCGAATCTCTTCCGGCCCGTCGTTGTTTCTGCCATAGCTGTCCCTTTCTGTCCATATTCAGCGGACGGCTGTATAAATAATTGTCTAATTGTTTCCAGTATAGCAGATATTCGGGGAATTTGCAAGAGGGAAAACAAAATCCGTGCCCCGCCGCGGGAAAAATATAGACAAATCCCCGGATTTATGCTAGAATAAAACCATCTAAAATTTTTATCCGGAGGGAAACGCAATGGTCTTCAACAACATCGACTTTGACACCTATTTCAGCCGCTACCCCGACAAGGACGGCTACTTCGGCCGGTACGGCGGCGTGTACATCGACGACAAGCTGAAAGCCGCGATGGCGGAGATTACCGAGGCCTACTTCTCGATTGCCCAGTCGAGGCGGTTTATCGCCGAACTACGGCGGATCCGGGAAGAGTTCCAGGGCCGCCCTACCCCTGTCACCCATCTGGAACGGCTCTCGAACGCTCTCGGCGGCACCGTCCAGCTCTACGCCAAGCGGGAGGATTTAAACCACACCGGCGCCCATAAGTTAAACCACTGCATGGGCGAGGCGCTGCTCGCCAAATACATGGGCAAGAAGAAGGTCATCGCCGAGACCGGCGCCGGCCAGCACGGGGTCGCCCTCGCGACGGCGGCCGCCTACTTCGGCCTCGAGTGCGACATCTACATGGGCGCCGTCGACATCAAAAAGCAGGCCCCGAACGTCGCCCGGATGAAGATCCTCGGCGCCAACGTCATCGAGGTCACCCACGGCCTCCAGACCCTCAAGGAGGCGGTCGACGCCGCCTTCGAGGCCTATAGCAAGGAGTACAAGGACGCGATCTACTGCATCGGCTCGGTCATGGGCCCCCACCCCTTCCCGATGATGGTCCGGGACTTCCAGAGCGTCGTCGGCTTCGAGGCGAGGGAGCAGTTTACCAAGATGACCGGCCATCTGCCGGACGCGGTCGTCGCCTGCGTCGGCGGCGGCTCCAACGCGGCGGGGCTGTTCTCCGGGTTCCTCAACGACCCGGTGCGGATTATCGGCGTCGAGCCGCTGGGCCGGGGCCCGAAGCTGGGCGACCACGCCGCCAGCCTCAAATATGGCACCGAAGGGGTCATGCACGGCTTTAACAGCATCATGCTCAAGGACGAAAACGGCGACCCCGCCCCCGTCTACTCGGTGGCCAGCGGCCTCGACTACCCCTCTTCCGGCCCCGAACACGCCTTCTGGCGGGACATCGGCCGGGTCGAGTACGACGTCGTCGACGACGAGGAGACGATCGACGCCTTCTATAAGCTCTCGCGGCTGGAGGGCATCATCCCGGCGATTGAAAGCTCCCACGCGGTCGCCTACGCGATGAAGCTGGTGAAGACGATGGACCACGGCTCGATTCTCATCAATCTCTCGGGCCGCGGGGATAAGGATATGGATTTCGTCATCGAAAAGTACGGGATCCGGGAATAAACGGCAAAACGCCGCGGCCGGTGCGCAGCCAGCCGCGGCGTTTTTTAAAGAACGGGGGATACCTATGCCCACAGACCGGCAAAAAGTCCAAAAACGCTACCAGATTATAATCGGGGTGCTTCTCTGCGTCCTCTGGGGCATCATCGCCCTGACAACCATCGAATGGGGCGTGCCGGCCTCCCGGCTGACCCACGACCTTCACACCCAAAGTAAAATACCGGAAGATTGGATAATTGAAGGAGATGTTTCTGATCAACTGGCAGCTTATATCTGTTATCCTGAAGGCTATCCGGAACGCAGCCGCCGTGTAATTTATGTAAACCGCCCAGGCCTATCCTTTGGCTATCTTTTCCGTCACAGTGAAAGCTTGTCTGGAATAGACGAATACGTCACGGCATACACGCTCGAAGACCATGGCGAAACCGCGTTCCTTTCGATGAACTATCCCCAGGTGGCAAAGATTGAAATCAATAACGGCAAGGAGACACAGGTAATCGACATTGACAGCCAAAAACCGTTTGCCATCGTTATACCGGAAGACAGCGGCTTTGTCCAGCTGTACGATGTAAACGGAAACTCGGTCCCCTACTATCGGCACACCCTGTAACAGCAAAACGCCGCGGCCGGTTGTACACCTGCCGCGGCGTTTTATACTATCGAAAAAAGCTTTTTGGGGATTATTTTTTGTGTGCTGTGCACGCTTCGTTATCAGTGGCAAAGCTGTGGACAGCTTCGGAAGTACGGCAGGCAGGCGCCTGGGAAAGGGCTCTGCCCTCTCCACTCCCGCGATTTTTTGAAAAAAATCGAGTAAAACTTTTCATTCTTCGCACGTTCCCTTGTAACGGAACCATCAGCGCCGAATTTTACGTTTTGGAAATCCGTTTTCCATCAGCCAGGTGCCCCTGTCCCCTGCTCCCGCAGCTTCTCCGCAATCTCGCTGATCCGCCTCAGCCGGTGGTTGACCCCGCTGCGGGAAATCGGCTGGGAGAGGTTCGCCGCCAGTTCCCGGAGCGACATCTCCTCGTTTTTCAGCCGCAGCTCGGCCACCTCCTGCAGTTCCGGCCCCAGGTAGGAAAGCCCCACCGTATCCCGGATAAACCGGATGTCCTGCACCTGGGAAGCGGCGGCGGACACCGTCTTATTGAGGTTCGCGGTCTCGCAGTTGGTGGTGCGGTTGACGTGGTTGCGGACGGTCTTCATGACCTTGACCTCCATCAGCCGCATACTGGACACCGGCGCGCCGATGAGGGTGAGGAAATCCTCGATCTGTTCGCTCTCCTTGAGGTAAAGGAGCTCGCTCCCCTTCCTTCTCGCCACCTTGAACCGGATGCCGCAGCTTTCGGCAACCTTATACAGTTCCTCGGCGAACAGCGGGGTCAGGGCGTTGATCTCCAGGTGGTACTCCTTCTCGGGGCTGGCCATCGACCCGTAGGCGAGGAACAGCCCCCGCAGGAACGCCACCCGGCAGCAGTCCTGCTCCAAAAACCCCCAGTCCAGCGGGCTCCTCCCCAGATGGTAGTAGTCTCGGAGGAGCGCCCGGGTATTTTCGTGCTCGATGCTGACGGTATAGACCTCGGTATCCGCCCGCAGCCGGTGGAGGTCCCGGCGGATATCGACAATCGCCCCCAGCTCGGCCAGCATCGACGCCGCCTCTTCGGCGAGGGCTTTATTTTCGGTGGAGAAGACGACCGGTTCCTGCGGGAAGGTCTTAGAGAGCTTCAAAATCGCGTAAACCATCGCGTTCCGGCAGTGGAACTCCCGCAGCGGGGTCTTCATGACTTCCTGTTTGACATCCTGGCAGAAGGACATGGGCACTTCCTCATTTAATCGAAATTTCCGAAAAGAAAACGGGATAACCGGATTGGCAGCAGATTAAAACCAGGCTTCATAGTAAAACCAGTTGCCGGTAATCCGGCGGGTCAGGCCGCCGTTATCGGTCCCACCGGCAGACCACGACCAGCCGTCCTCCGTTTCCGTCAACGGGTAATCGGTATTCTGGTAAGTGGCGGGTTCCCCCGACTCGGCGTAGTAAAAGCCGTAATATTTAGATGCCGGCGCCAGACCGAATCCATTATAGAAAAACTGGACGATCCTCTCATCCCCGGAGAAAACGCCGTCCACCCGCACATCCTGATAGGAATCGGGAACGGTTCCTCCCTCCAGGCATTCGGCCGCGAGCTGTTCCAAATCCGCCTGGTTCTCGGTGACAAAGCGGGAAATCCGCCTTTCCGGGCTCTGGAAAGCCAAAAAACCACACAAAACGGCAATCAGGACAAGTACGCTGAAAATTGCAATTATAATCCGTTTTTTAATCCGTTTTTGCATCATTTTCTTCAATCTTCACTTTTCAATATCCCGGTGGCTGAGCGAAACGCTTAACCCCTTCCCCGCGAGGAACTCGTAGAGGTAGAGGGCGAAGGTGACGCTCCGGTGCTTGCCGCCGGTGCAGCCGACGGCGATGGTCAGCTGGCTCTTGCCCTCCTTCTGGTAGAGGGGGACGAGGAAGCCGACTAAATCTTTGAGTTTCTCCAGCAGCTCGTGGGACTCCGGCGCGTTCATCACATAATCCCGCACCGGCTTTTCCAGCCCGGTGTGCTCTTTGAGGGCGGGGACGTAGAAGGGGTTCGGGAGGCATCTCACGTCGAAGACGAGGTCGGCCTCCTGGGGGACCGAGTGCTTGAACCCGAAACTCATCACGCTGATCAGCATCCCGCCCGGCACATCCGAGAGGAAAAAGCCTCTTAGCCGCTCCCGCAGGTCGGAGGGAGAGAGGTCGGTGGTGTCAATGAGGTAATCGGCCCGGCGCCGCGCTTCCTCCAGCGCCTTCCGCTCGGCGGCGATCTGGACCGCCAGCCCCCCTTCGACCGAATCGGCCAGCGGGTGGCGGCGGCGGGTCTCCTTGTACCGGCGGATCAGCTCCCCGTCGGAGGCGTCGAGGAAGAGGAGCTTGTAGGAAAACCCTTCCTCCTGCAAAGCGTCCATCTCGTGGAACAGCCCGTAAAACATATTCCCGCCCCGCATGTCGGTGACGACGGCGACCCGGGATAATGCCCCGCCCGCCGCGGCCGACAGGTCGGCGATCCGGCTGATCAGCTGGGGCGGCATGTTGTCGACGCAGTAAAACCCGATGTCCTCCAGCGTGTGGAGCGCCCGCGACTTCCCCGCACCCGACATGCCGGTGATGATGACAAAATCCATCCGATCTTCCCCCTCGCCCCTGCGGGGCTGGTCAAGTGATGTTCGCCCTTCGGGCGAGTGATGAAGTGATGTTGGCCCTGCGGGCCAGTGATGTTTGACCCTGCGGGTCAAGTGAAGGTAGGCCTTCGGCCTTTGATTTAAAAATGTCCCGAAAGGCCCGCCAAAAACTTTAACCGGCTGCTTTCCCGGAATGGCACAGCTGAACACACTGCAAAAACCTGCCTAAAAGCTTTTTCAATGAGCGAAGCGTACCTTAACGCCGACCGCAGGGAGGCACATCACAGCCCCGAAGGGGCGACATCACGCCATCACAGGCCGCAGGCCGACATCACTTTCATCGTTCCCCGACCTTCCGCACCTCCGGCTCCAGCTTATATCCGGTCTTTTCAAAGACCGTCTGCTGGACCTTTGCGATGAGGGTTTCGATATCCTTGCAGCTGGCATTCCCGAGGTTTACGATAAACCCGCAGTGCTTCTCGCTGACGCAGGCGTCCCCAATCCGGAAGCCTCTTAGCCCGCACTGCTCAATCAGCGTCCCGGCGTAGGCCCCCTCGGGGCGCTTGAAGGTCGAGCCGGCGCTGTACTGGTCGACCGGCTGTTTTTCCCGGCGTCGGCCCAGCAGTTCCCGCATCTTCTCCCCGATCAGCTCCCGCCGCTCCCAATGGAGCCCGAAGGCCGCCCGGAGGATGCACCAGTCGGGGTGGCCGGTAAAGACGCTCCGGCGGTAGCCGAACTGGAGCGCGGTCCCGGCCAGCCGCCGCAGTTCCCCGTCGCTGTCCAGGCATTCGACCCAGAGGACGGCGTCCCGCAGCTCCCCGCCGTAGGCCCCGGCATTCATAAAGACGCCGCCGCCCACCGACCCGGGGATGCCGTAGGCAAACTCCATCCCCGAGAGGCTCTCGGCCTCGGCCGTCCGGCAGACCGCCGAAAGGCTGGCCCCGGCCCCGGCGACGATCGTCGAGCCGTTGACCCGGATATCCGACAGCCCCCAAGTGAAGACGGTGACCCCGCGGATGCCTTTGTCGGAAATGAGCAGGTTGGAGCCCTTGCCGATAAGGCAGGGCGTTTCCCCAATCCGGCGGAGCTCCCGCATCAGAAGGGTCATCTCCTCGGAAGAGGACGGGAGGGCGGCAAAATCCGCCTTGCCGCCGACATGGAAGGTGGTGTACTCCGCCATCGGCAGATCCCGGCGGTATGAAATCTGGTTTTCCCGGCAAAACCGGGCGAGTGCGTCAAGGTCTAACATGGGGTGTCCTTTCTCAGAATGATATACGCCTGCGGC
>DVHA01000100.1 GCA_018712425.1 Candidatus Faecivivens stercoravium
AGCGGGAGACACGGCTGCGTCAAACAGCGGGACCAGGGCCCGCGAGGGTCCTGGTCCGTCCAGGCGAAGCTTGGTCCCATCCAAGGGGAACCCTTGGTCGCTGCCTTAAGGGCAGCGAAATAAACATTCAACGCTTCAAATATTGTATTGTTAATACAACACTTATTTTATTTTCAGAAAGAAGGCATCGGTATGAAACGGAAAGACTATATCAGCTGGGATGAATATTTCATGGGGGTGGCGCTTTTAGCCGCCCGCCGCAGTAAGGACCCCAACACCCAGGTGGGCGCCTGCATCGTCAGCCCCGACAACATCATCCTCTCCACCGGCTACAATGGCTTCCCGGTGGGATGCTCGGACGATGAGTACCCCTGGGCGCGGGAAGGGGAGGAGAACAAGTACCCCTATGTCGTCCATGCCGAACTGAACGCCATCTTAAACAGCAGCGGCAAATCCCTCCACGGGGCGCGGATTTACGTTGCCCTCTTCCCCTGCAACGAATGCGCCAAGGCGATTATCCAGTCGGGCATTCGGGAGGTCATCTACCTGTCAGACAAATACGCCGGCACCCCGTCGATGGTCGCCTCCCGGCGGATGTTCCAGTCGGCCGGGGTGAAGGTCCGGCAGTTGGAGACCGGGCTGCGGGAGATCACCCTGTCGTTTGCGCCCTGACTGAATCATTGCACGCTGCCCCGTCCGGTTTCCCCCGGACGGGGTATTTTTTGCCCGAACGGCTTGCAGTTTGCTTTTCCATCGTATATAATGAAGGTGGGGAATGGGTATTTTCCTTATCCATTAAAATATTTCCGGCATCTTCCGCGGAGGGCCGGAACGGAAAAAAACGCCGGCTTCCGGCGGCAGGAAAGGGTGGACCCGCTATGAAAAAAAGGTTGATTCTCATTTTAGCCGCGTTTTTACTCTCCATCACCAGCTGCAGCCAGCCGGTGGTCCTGCGGGTCGGGCCGGTGCCGCCGGTCCAGCTGCCGTCCGCCGCCGGTGAGGAAGCGGAAGAGCCCCTCCCGGTCGGCTGGGAAGAGACGGCGGATGGGACCCGCCTCCGGGACGGGAACGGCGGGTACGCGAGAGGCTTTACCTGGTACGAAGGGAAGGGCTACTGGTTTGACGGGGAAGGGTACCTCCAGACCGGCTGGATCGACGCCGAAGAAGGCTGGCTTTACGCCGGGGAAGACGGGGTTTTGCAGACCGGATTGATCGAAGTGGACGGGGAGTCCTACTACATCGGCGACGACTATCTGATGGATACCGGCTGGGTCGCCTTGCCGGAAGGCTACGCCTGGGCCGGGGAAGACGGGGCGCTGGTCCGGAACCGGTATGTAGACGGCCGCTGGATCGGGGCCGACGGGCTGGCGGTGCCGGACGAGTTTTCCCTGACCGATGAGCAGTATGGGCAGATGCAGGCGCTGCTGACCGAAATGCCGGGGGCGTCGGTCGTCGTCGAGGATCTGGTCAGCGGCAGGCGGTGGGAATGGAACACCGCGGGGGCCTATTACTACATCGCGAGCGTCTATAAGCTCCCCTATGCCGTCTGGCTGCTCCAGCGGGCCGACCGGGGGGAGATCGATCTGGACGAGGAGATCACCTATACCGCTGACCTTCACGTCGGCGCCGCCGGGATTATCCAGGACGGCGAATACGGTGAGCGGTACACCGTCCGGCAGCTCATCGAGTACATGATTGTCTACTCCGACAACACCGCCCTGTCGATGCTCAAAAGCCGGTTCCCGGTGTCGGAATTCAAGGAATGGATCAATTCGGATGAAATCGGGCTGGAGCGGGATTTGAACGACTCGACCGATTCGGTGACGACCGCCGCCGACTGCTGTACCTTCGCTCGGCTCGCCTTCCAATATATGGAATCGGGGGGCGAAAACGCGGATTTCTTCCGGGAGATTTACACCTCTACCGACGACCAGCTGTTCCAGTCCGACCTCGAGGTCGGGCAGAAGTACGGCTGGTGGGACAACGAGCTCCATTCGGCGGCCGTCGTCTACGCCGGGCGGCCCTACGCCCTCGCCGTCCTCACCGGCTGGGGGGAGCGGACCGAGGAGGACGAACGGGAGCTTCAGGAGATTTTTGACCTGGTGGAGAGTTTCTTCCCGGAGGCGGCAGAAGGGTAGGGGCTATTCGATTTCGACATACCGGGCGTTGGCGTAGCCGATTTTGCCGCCGTACTGGATGACATACCAGTCGTTCCACTGGCTGAAGACGACGACCGACGCGCCGTTCGGGATTTTGAGGATGATTTCGGCGTCGGTCGACGGCTTATCCCGGAGGTTTAACCGCCCGCCGCCCGTCCGCACCACCCCGGCCCGGACCGGCTGGGGGGTGATGAAGGGGATGCCGAAGTAGCGGGTCAGGGATTCGACGATGTTAGCGGCGATGGCGTCCATATTTTCGGTGATCCAGTTGGCGTCGTCTTCATTGTCGTGGTAAGCAAGCTCGATGAAGACCGACGGGGCCTTCGGCTGGCGCACCTCCCCCAGCCGGGTGGTCGACTTGACCGAGACCGTCCCGGGGTAGATGGCCCGGAGGCCTTCGGCGATGTCCCGGGCGGCGCGCTCACCCCTGACGCTGCCGGGGTAGTGGTAGACCTCGCTCCCCCGCACCTCGCCGTAGCGCCCTTCGGGGGCGGCGTTGGAGTGGAGGGCAAGGTGGAGGTCGTAATTGCCGGCGTTGCTCTGGCGGATGGAACTGACCGCCGTCATGTCGGGGGTGTTGCGGGTAAAGCCGATGCCGCTGGCGCGCAGGTAGGGCTCCATCCGGTCGGCCAGCTGGTTCATATGGTACTCTTCGCTCCCGCCGGTTACGTAGAGGTTGGCCTGCTGGGTCGACGGGCTTAAATAGATGGTGGGCATTCTGACCGCCTCCTTTTACCCGCAGGATATGCGGGGGAGGGGGATGCGGTGAAAAAGGATAAAATTTTTTTGCGGAAAAGTGTTGACAAAAGTCTTTTTATCTGCTATAATAGCAACTGTTCCGCTGAGGCGTAAGCCACGGCGGGCAAAAGATAAATGCAGATGTGGCGGAATTGGCAGACGCGCTACTTTGAGGTGGTAGTGAGGTCACTCGTGCAGGTTCAAGTCCTGTCATCTGCACCATATGCGGATATGGCGGAATTGGCAGACGCGCTAGATTCAGGTTCTAGTGAATGCAAGTTCATGCAGGTTCAAGTCCTGTTATCCGCACCATACGGACGAGTTCCCGAGTGGCCAAAGGGGGCAGACTGTAAATCTGTTGCGTAAGCTTCGATGGTCCGAATCCATCCTCGTCCACCATGAAAAATCCCGGTTTTGTTTGCAAAACCGGGATTTTTCAATGATATCCGTTCCCCAGAACGGATGATATACCTTCGGTATGATATCCACCTTCGGTGGATGATATATGCCTTCGGCATATGCACGGAACGGATATTATATCATACACGCGCAGCGGGTATATCATACGGCTTGCCGTATATCATATTGCAAAGCAATATATCATTTTTAAAAGGTGGCTTGTTCCAAATGTATGAAAATAAACTGCTGGACTTGTCAACCGAATTTGCCGTTGCAATTGTGAATCTGGTGGACAGTGTAAAGACACCCAAAAGCCTGTACCTTTTGGATCAGCTTGGTCGGGCGGGTACATCGGTCGGCGCTAATATCCATGAAGCCCAATATGCCCAAAGCAAAAAGGACTTTATTTCCAAATTAGAAATTGCGCTGAAAGAATCGAATGAAACCAGTTACTGGCTCAAGTTGCTGTATAAAACGGGCAGGATTGATCAGCAAACGTATTATGTGACAGAGCGGCTATGCGGCAATATTCGCCGCTTGCTGATTGCTTTCTGCCGGACTGCTAAACAAAACTACCATTGATATGTTTATGCTTGTAAATCAAATTACTTTTTGAACAATACTGGAGGCTTTTTTATGCAGCTCACCATCCGCCCCTACACCCCCGCCGACCTGCCCGAAATGGTGAAACTCTTTCAGGAGACTGTCCGGCGGGTCTGTGTGAAAGATTATACCCCTGTGCAGATTGAAGCCTGGGTCGGGAAGGTCGATCTGGCCAGCTGGGAAAAGACCCTTGCGGAACACACCACTCTCCTCGCTTTCGACGGGGAAGCGCTGGCCGGGTTCGGCGATATCCGAGCGGACGGGTACCTCGACCGGTTGTATGTCCGGTGGGATTTGCAGGGGCAGGGGGTTGGGACCGCCCTCTGTGACCGGCTGGAGACGGCGGGGGATTTTTCGCGGGTCTTCACCGAGGCGTCCATTACCGCCCGGCCGTTTTTCGCCCACCGTGGGTATCAGGTGATCCAGGCCCAGCAGGTCGTCCGGCATGGGATTGTCCTGCAAAATTATGTGATGGAAAAAAATAACAAAGTTTTTTCGGAAAAGGGTTGACAAAAGGCCGGTTCTGTGATAATATAATTAAGTCGGCTGCGGCCGGCTGAATATGGACGAGTTCCCGAGTGGCCAAAGGGGGCAGACTGTAAATCTGTTGCGTAAGCTTCGATGGTCCGAATCCATCCTCGTCCACCATGAAAATACCCCTGCATCTCTGATGCAGGGGTATTTTCATGGTAAACTAGATGGAGGATTCGGACGGGAGCGGTAGTGAATGACAGCCCGGTGGGCTGTCAGAGCCGCGACCTGGTCGCCCGCAGGCGACCCGAATCCATCCCAGAGCTGAGTGACCGTTCCCTTGGGAGAACCAGACTTTTTCAGTGAAATTCGTTCCTTCGGAACGAGTGAAGTCGCTTCGCTGGTGAAATTGCTTCGCAGTGAAAAGTTTTTTAAAACGGAAGGTTTACTGTTTTCAGATGACATATGTCATCTTAGCAGAAGGATTTGATAGATGGAAACGGTTTTGTTTAGACAGATCACGTTCACGTTAAGGATAAAATTTGATCATCGCGAAGCGATACCTTAACTTGCCTGTAAGGCAAATTTCACTGCCGCGAAGCGGCAATTTCACTTTTCACTCGCCCGCAGGGCGAATTTCACTCATCCGGTATCCCTTCTGCACAGGCAGGCGGGACTTTTTTCTTCCTTTCTGTTCATATTTTTTCCCGCAAAATTTCGCGGATTATCTTGCATTTATTCACAGTTTGTTGTAAAATAAGAAGTAGTGGGTCCCGGCTGTTCCGGCAGGGGCCCGAAAACGCTGCCCGCCTGAAAGCGGGGTGAGGGCCCGGGATCCGGCGGCGAACAGAAAGGTGAGTGCATACTCGTGTTTAAGCTCAAAGAAAACGGGACGACGGTCAGCCGTGAAATTACGGCGGGCCTGACGACCTTCTTCGCGATGGCCTATATCATCGTCACCAACCCGAATATTTTAAGCGAGGCGGGGATGGAATGGGGCGCGGTCTTCCTTGCCACCATCATCTCGGCCATCATCGGTACCCTAGTCATGGGCCTGGTCGCCAACGTCCCTTACGCCCAGGCGCCCGGGATGGGGCTCAATGCCTTCTTCGTCTACACCGTCTGCGGCGCGCTCGGGTTTACCTGGCAGCAGGCGCTTTCGATGGTTTTCATCTGCGGCCTCTTCAACATCCTGATTACCGTGACCAAGATCCGGAAATCGATCATCAAGTCGATCCCCCGCAGCCTCCAGAACGCCATCGGCGGCGGCATCGGCATCTTCGTCGCTTACCTCGGCCTTCTGAATGTCCGCATTATTACTTTTGGTTCCGATGTCCCGGCCTTGGCGACCCTCAACCAGCCGGCTTTCTGGCTTTTCCTGATCGGCCTCGCCCTTACGGTCGTACTGCTGGTCTTAAAAGTCAAGGGCGCGGTGCTGATCGGCATCATTGCCACGGCTATCATCGGCATCCCGATGGGCGTTACCTCTACGACTGACACCGTCAGCTTTATCGATGCCTGCAAGGCGCTTCCTTCCACCTTCGGCGCAATCTTTACGGCGGAAGGCCTGCCCAGCCTCTTTACCGATATGGCGAAGCTGCCGCTGGTCCTGATCACCATCTTCTCCTTCAGCGTCACCGATACCTTCGACACCATCGGCACCTTCATCGGCACCGGCCGCCGCGCCGGCATCTTCAGCGATGAGGATGAAAAGGCGATGGAAAGCACCCCCGGCTTTAAGTCCAAGATGGACCGGGCGCTGTTTGCCGACGCTACCGCCACCTCGATCGGCGCGATCTTCGGCACCTCCAATACGACGACCTTCGTCGAAAGCGCAGCCGGTATCGGCGCCGGCGGCCGCACCGGCCTGACCAGCGTTGTCGTCGCCATCTGCTTCGCCCTCAGCGCTTTCCTCGCGACCTTCGTCAGCGCGGTCCCCTTCGCGGCTACCGCCCCGGCCCTGGTGGTCGTCGGTATTATGATGATGTCCTCCTTTAAGGAGATCAAATGGGATGATTTTGAAGATGCGGTCCCCGCTTTCTTCGCCGGCATCTTCATGGCGCTCTGCTACTCGATTTCCTATGGCATCGGCGCCGGCTTCATCTTCTACTGCATCACCAAGATCTGCAAGAAGCAGGCAAAGGAGATCCACCCGATCCTCTGGGTGGTCACCGCGCTGTTTATCTTAAACTTCGTGCTTCTGGCGATTATCTGATTTCCCCGGACGGGAATTACCCTCATGAGAGACGGCTGGTGGGAACCGGCCGTTTTTCATGTCATCCACATTGCGTTGAGGTGTTCTAAAATGTCATTTGTCCATGCCCGTTGGCGGTTTGTCAGGCGGGAGACAGTGCTGGCGGCGGCTTCGATGATCCTGGTGCCGCCGGACGCGGGCTATCTCTCCTATATCGACTGGGATACCCTGTCGATGCTCTTTTCCCTGATGGCGGTCATGAAGGGGTTCCAGAAGGCCGGGCTGTTCGAATTCCTGGGCAGCGGGCTGCTGCACCACACCCGGACCAGCCGGGGGATGATGCTGGTGCTCGTCTTCCTGCCGTTTGTTTGCAGCATGGTCGTCACCAACGACGTTTCGCTGATTACCTTCGTCCCCTTCGCGCTGGTGGTGCTGCGGCTGGCGGGGCAGGAGAAGCTGGTGGTGCCGGTGGTGGTGATGCAGACGGTCGCCGCCAACCTCGGCAGTATGCTGACCCCGATGGGCAACCCACAGAACCTCTACCTGTTTAACCGGTCGGGGATGGGGTTTGGGGAGGTGGCAGCGCTCCACCTGCCCTACGCGCTGCTGGCAGCGGCGGGGCTGCTCGCCCTCTGCTGCCTGCGGAAGCGGGAGGAAACGGCTGTCGCCGCCGCGCCGGCCGGGTTTTCCGGCACCCGGCCGCTTATCTGGTCGGCGGCGGGGTTTGTCCTCTGCCTCTTCGGCATCTTTAACCTGCTGCCGCCGGTGTTCATCGCGGCGGTGGTGGCGCTGTTCCTCCTGTTTGCCGACCGGAGGCTCCTTTTGTCGGTCGATTACAGCCTGCTGGGGACCTTCATCGCCTTTTTCATCTTCATCGGCAATCTTGGCAGCATCGGGCCGTTCCGGGATTTCCTCTCGTCTGTCCTTTCGGGGCATGAGGTGCCGGTGGCGGTGCTGGCGAGCCAGGTGATCAGCAACGTACCGGCGGCCCTCCTCCTCTCGGGGTTTTCCGACAACTGGGCGGGGCTGATGGTCGGGTGCAACCTCGGCGGGCTCGGGACGCTGATTGCGTCGATGGCGAGCCTCATTTCCTATAAGCTGGTTGCCCGGGATTACCCGGCGGAAAAGGGAAGGTATTTTAAACAGTTCACCCTCTATAATCTCGGCTTCCTCGCGGCGCTGCTGGCGCTGTGGTGGCTGCTGGGAACAACATAAGAATCGGCGCTGGCGCTTCCGTTACGAAGGAACGGGCGAAGATCAGAAGTTTAGGGTCAAGCCCTTTTTAAAGGGCTTGCGGGAGTGGAGAGGGCAGAGCCCTTTCCCAGGCACTCACCTTCCGTACTTCCGAAGCTGTCCACGGCTGCCCCACCTATAACGAAGGGTGCGCAGCACTCAAAAAATAATCCAAATCTATTTTAGGGCCCTTTCCAGGGCCTTTTCTTTTTGCCCCGGTACTGGGAAAAGACGAAAAAAGCTGGACAATCTGCCCGCTTTGTGCTATAATTGCCTAAATTTACCAAAGGAGGCTTTTCGATGGAGCTTTTCACTTTTCAGGACGTCCCCGCCTTTTCGGCGGCGGTGGCGCCCTTCCTCGCCCGGCATGAGGCGGAGAACAACCTGATGCTGGGGATTATCGACTTCGGCATCAAAAACCCGGCCGCGGCGGCGGATTGGGAGATGGCCGCCGTCATGGACGGGGGAGAGCCGGTTCTGGCGGCCCTCCGTACCCCGCCCCAGAATCTGATTGTCGCGGGAGAAGGGGCAGAGGCTGACGCGTTAGCGCTGCTGGCGGCCCATTACGCCGGGAAGCCGCTGCCGGGAGTGATCGGGCCGTCCGCCCTGGCACAGGCGTTCGCCGCCCGGTACGCCGGGGAGAACGGGTTTAAGTGGAAGGTTACAATGGCCGAGACGGTCTACCGGCTGACCGCCGCCGCCGATGTCCCGCAGCCGGGGACGCTGCGGCCGGCGGGGGAGCGGGACCGCTTCTTCCTCGCCTACTGGCTCCGGGCCTCGGATGAAGAGATTTTCCACCGGGAGGCGGCGCTGGACTTTGAAAGAGCGGCGGAACGGATGGCGGCGGGGGACCTCTACCTCTACGAGGTGGATGGGATGCCGGTCTGCATGGCCGGGACCAGCCGCCAGATGCCCCATGGCCGCTCGATCGGGCCGGTCTACACCCCGCCCATCTTCCGCCGGAAAGGCTATGCCACCGCCGCGGCGGCGGCCCTCAGCCAGGTGATCCTGGAGAGGGGGAACGAATATGCCGCCCTCTTTGCCGACGCCTCCAACCCCGCTTCCAACCGCGCCTATCAGAAGGCGGGGTTTGTGGCGGTGGATGAGGTCGCCGAGATCGGGTTTCTGCCGGGGACGGACGAGGTGTGAGCGGATGGCGCAGTTAAACGCGGACGGGCAGGTCAAAGAGCAGTACGCCGACGGGAAAAACCTCTCCACCCGGGCGGGGCTGCACGCCAAATACAGCACCAACCCCATGGGCCTGACCAACTGGCTGTTTAATCAGTACCGGTTTGAGCCCGGCGGCCGGATCCTCGAACTGGAGTGCGGCACCGGCAGCCAGTGGGAAGGGCGGCTGGAGGAGCTCCCGGAGGGGTGCAGCCTCATCCTCTCCGAACGGCGGCAGGCTGCTGGAACCCTGTTTCGCGTCGGTCGAGCGGCGGGACTATCCGGACGCCCTCGCCGTCACCGGGACGGCCGATCTGGTGGACTGGGTGCGGTCGACCGGCGGGATGACCGGTTATACCGAAGAGGAGCTGGACAAGCTCTCCGCCTATTTTGAGGGTATCCGCCGCCGGGACGGGTTCATCTATATCCCGAAGGAGTGCGGGGTGTTCGTCTGCCGGGCGTAGGCCCGTTCCTAAATTTTTCATGGAAAGTCGGTTCTCTTTTACCGCCGTTTCACCCTCTTTTCACCGGCAATCTGTCTTTTCCGGCTATACTGGTTATATGCCCGGGGATTCCCCGGCAGAATCAAACCGGAAAGGACAGACCGTTTATGAAAATAAAGAGAATTTTAGCCGCCGGTGTGCTGGCGGCTGTTTCCATCCTCTCGCTGGGGGGATGCGGCGGAGATAGTTCGGCGGAAGATACCATCGGCGTCGTCGTCAGCTCGGCCTATGTAGACGACGAGGCGCTCCAGGCTTTTGCCGGTGAGCTGGTGGCCGCCCACCCCGACTGGGAGGGCAAGGTAATCTTCACTTCCCAGTCGATGGGCGATTCTGAAATCGATGGTGCGGCATATGGTGCCGCCGTGATGCAGCAGACGGCGATGGCGGCGGCAGATGAGATGGATATCATGGTCTGTGACGATGAAAACGGCGCCCGGAACAGCCGCAGCGAACTCTTCATCCCCCTCTCCGACCTCTTCACCGAAGAGGAGATTGCCGCTTTCGGCGAGACGCTGACCTTTGAGATGGTGGATGAGTCGGGCAATCCGACCGGCGAAATGGCCCCGACCTGCGGCGTCCGGGTGACCGGGGACGGGTTCGACACGGCGGCCGGGGGTGCGGACCTCGGGGCCTATATCGTCTCGACCGATAAGGATGAGGCGCTTGTCAAGGAGATTTTTGAAACACTGATCGACAGTTAAGAGAAGGAGTTTTGTATATGCAGCCGCTGACGCTTAAAAACCTGCGGGATTTCCTGATGGAGGAGGGGCGGGGGGAGGCCCTCTGCCTCGCCCCTGACCCCGTCTGGGACGAGGGGGAGGAACACTACTTCTGCACGCCGGTGGGCGCTAAGATTATCGGCTCGGCCGGCGTCGACGGCATCCACTTCTGCCAGATTCCCGGGGCGGAACGGGTCTATGCCGTCAGCCCGATGAACGGGGAAGGGGAGCGTGTCCACCCGGTGGCCGAAAACCTCGGGGATTTCTGCCGCCTGCTCCTTGCCTGCGGCTCCACCGCCGCCATCGAGCAGGCCTGGCAGTGGAATAAAGAGGAATTTATCCGGTTTGTCGGGGAGGACCAGCCGGACGCCGAAGGCCGCGCCGCCCTCGAGGCGCTGGCCGAACGGTTTTCCCTCGGGCGGATGGAGGACCCGTATGATTATATGGCGAAGGTGCGGGAAGGTTTTTCGGAATCCGACCTTATCTATCCGGCGGAAGAGGGGACAGAACCGGCACAGCTGGAAGAACCGGATCACTTCCCCTCTTTTTACGGCGATACCGTCCGGTTCCCGCCGGTTGGCCGTCCCATTCCGTTTCAATGGGGCGGGAAGGAGGCATATGTCCTTGGGTACGGCGTGATAGATGGCTGGTTTATCGTTGACGTCGCCTTCCATTGGACAAACGAGATGATCGATCAGCTGCTGAAAGCGCAGTCCTGGGACGGCTTTGAAGTGTCGATTGACACCCGGCTTGCCGCAGGTTCCCCCAACAGTTTCCGGGGGTGCAGCGTTACCTATTTCCCAGAGTATGTAAAACGGGATGCGGAATGGCGGCAGATGGCCAGCGCAGGGCGGATGATCTGGCACTACAGCCTCCGCGCCTCCCAGAACTGGGTGATTCACCGGCAGGGCTTCCGCTGGGAAGAGGGCTTTGGCGGCCCCGCCGTCCTTACGGTTGCCCATGAGGAATACTGGAAAGAAGCCGCCCGGTTTACTGTTACGGCGGCAGGGCAGGTTTTCACCCTGCCGCACCCCGACGGCGGGGAGCTGACGCTGCGGGTCACGGCTTTTGAGCCGGAAGATATTGGCGAACAGCTGCCGGGGGAGCGGGACGGGGAACCTCATAAGCTCCGTTCGATGGGCTATACCCTTTCCCCCGACCCCGGCAAGGAGCGGGTACGGCTCCAGGACACCGCCCCGTCTGACCCCTATCGGGGCGCCGACGGCCCGACCGCCGCTTTTATTGGCGTCATCGGCCCGGATATTGCCGCATCGTCCTCCCTCCGCTTTGAAGTCCCGGAGAGCGTCACCTGGTCTTACCAGTTTCAGTATCAGGATCCGGAAAAGGTGGAAATCCTTCTCCCGACAGAATAAGAAAACCCGGCTGCCGTTTTTTTTGAATGGCAGCCGGGCATTTTTTTAATGAATAATGAAGATTGAAGAATAAAAAATGAAGAATGGCGGTTGGACGCTCCGCGTCCTCCATTTTGATGGAAACGTAAGAATCGGCGCTGGTGTTAAAGTGACAAAGAAACGTGTGCAGAATGAAAAGTTTTACTCGATTTTTTTCAAAAAATCGCGGGAATGGAAGGGGCAGAGCCCCTTCCCAGGCGCTCAGTTTCCGTATTTCCGAAGCTGACCACAGTTTTGCCACTGATAATGAAGCGTGCGCAGCACCCAAAAAATACTCAAAATAAAAACCGCCGCCCTCCTGCACGGAGAGCGGCGGTTCTTTGACAATTAGTCGTTGACAAAGGGGATCAGGGCGATGATCCGGGCACGCTTGACAGCGACGGTCAGCTGGCGCTGATGCCGGGCGCAGGTGCCGGTAACCCGTCTGGGGATGATCTTCGCTCTTTCAGACAGGACCTTGCGGCTGTATTTGCCGATGGTCTTGTAATCGATGTTCTCGACCTTATCAACACAGAAAGCGCAGACTTTTCTGCGGGGCTTTCTGCCGCGGTTGTTTCTTTCCATGGAAGCAGGCTCCTTTCAACAGAATTGAGATGAAATCAAATTAGAAGGGGAGATCTCCGTCGTCGTTATCCAGCTCTTCAAAACCGCTGCCGCCGAAATCGCCGACCGACAGGCTCTGGCCCCGCTGGGGTTCCTCAAACCGTGGCGCCGGCTGCTGGTAGGTGTTCCCACCGTAGCTTTGGCCGCCGTAGGACGCATCCCCGTAGCTCTGGCCGCCCTGTCCGCCGCCCTGACGGGAATCGGCAAAATAGGCCTGATCTACCACAACGTCAAAAGCGGTCCGTTTCTGGCCGGTTTTGTCTTCATAGCTTCTGGTCTGGAGGCTGCCTTCGACGCAGATCATCCGCCCTTTGGAAAAGTAGCGGGAGATAAATTCGCCGGTCTGCCGCCAGGCAACGCAGGAGATAAAATCCGTCTGCCGTTCACCGGAAGCCTTGTTCTGGTAGTTGCGGTCGACCGCAATGCGGAAGGAAGCGACCGAGATGCCGTTGGGCGTCTGGCGCAGTTCCGGGTCGGCCACCAGCCTGCCCATTAAGAAAATGCGGTTTAACATACTGGTCCCTCCGAATTAAACTCTGGTGACAACCAGAGAACGCAGAACGCCGTCAGCGATTCTCAGTCTTCTCTCCAGTTCACGGGGGAAGGACGGGACGCTGTTGAAGGTGTAAAGGACATAGTAGCCTTCGCCTTCGTCGTTGATTTCGTAAGCAAGAGCTCTCTTGCCCCACTCGTCAACGGACTCGAGAGTGCCGTTGTCGCGGATGAGGGACGCGAACCGTTCCACCGATTCCTTGATGGATTCTTCGCCCTGCTTCATGCTGAAAATAACAACTGCCTCGTAGTTTTCGTTCAGTTTTGCCATGATTATGAGCACCTCCTTTTGGTCTTTACGGCCCCGGCCGGCAGCCGGAGCAAGGGATGTCCGGCGGTAAACGCCGCAACAAACAAATTATATCAAATCTCCGCTTTTCTGTCAACCGTTTTTTTTACCCCCGCTGCCAAACTTTTCCCCATTCTTCTCACATCTTCTGGTGAAAATAGGCGGTGCGGTAGCGGCTGGGGGAGACGCCCTCGTGGTAGGTGAAGTATTTGATGAACTGGTTGGCGCTCGCAAACCCCAGCATCGCCGCGATCTCCTTGACCGGGCAGTCGGTCCCCTTCAGGTATTCCTCCGCCTTGCGGAGCTTGTGGGCGTTGATGTATTCCTTCAGGCCCATCCCGAAGTTTTCCTTAAACAGCGCCGTCAGGTAATCGGGGTTGTAGCCGAACTCCCGCCCGACGTCGGCGGCGGTGATCGGGTTTTTGATGTTCCGCCGCACCCAGGCGGCAATCTCCTGGACAACCTTCGGCGCGTCGGTGGCCGCTGCCCGCTGGACCGCCGCTACCTCGCAGAGGAGCAGCATTGCCGCGTAGTCGGCCGCCCCCGCCGGGTATTCCTCCCGGTCGCGGATTAAGAGGAGCTGCTTAAAGAGCGCCGCCAGCTCCCGGGTCTCGCACCGGGCCTTGCAGGAGGCCCGCACCCCCAGCATTTCGGGGGCGTCCGTCTCAAACTCCATCCAGTAGAAGGAGAGTTTTTTGCCGCTGGGGAGCATCCCGAACCTTGGCAGGTCGGCCGAGAGCACCAGCGTGTCGCCGGGGGAGAGGATGTAGGCGGAAAGGCCTTCCTGGAGGGACAGCTCCCCGTCCAGCATATAGATCACTTCGTAGTGGCCGGGGCTGCTGCGGGGGTGGGTCCAGCCCTTGCCCCCGACAAACTGCCCCGCCATCAGGCAGCGGAAGGAAAATGCTCCCCGTTCGGTTTCGATACGCATCCACACCACCCCTTTGGTCGCTTTTCTCTTATTATACCAAAAACATTTCCGGTTGACAAGGTTTTTTGGCCGGTATGGATGGAATTTAAAATTTATCATTGAATGTTGATTTCGCTGCCCTTATGGCAGCGACAAAGTTTCACTTTGATGGACCAAAGGCTCTGCCTTTGGAATCCGCCAGGACCCGCAGGGCCCTGGACCCGCTGTCCGACGCGGCGTGGGATGCCCGTCCCTCACGCATGAGACCGGCCGTGGGAGGCCGGTCTTCGGAAGTCCGTTGGTCGCTCAAAACAGGTCCCGGATAGCCGCCGTTTCAGACCTTGATAAGCCCGGTCATCCGGCCGATCTGGTAATAGGTAAAGTGGTTGAAGAGGGCGATGACCCGCCCGACCCCCAGCATCGCGAGGACGGTGCCGATGCCGATGCCCACCAGCCCGCCGGTGAAGACCATGCCGATGGTGAAGGTGATGCAGATGTTTAACAGGTCGAAGCAGTTTTTGGTAAAGCCGACGCTCTTGTTGATGCAGTCGGCAATCGCCTGGACGATGCCGTCGCCGGGGTTGGGGATTATCCGCATATTGAGGGATAGGGCGGCGCCGATGCCGGTGCAGATGATCGCGAGGATTAAGACCGCCAGCCGCAGGGCGAAATGCCCATCCGAAAAATCGGGGATGAGGCCTGAAAAGACGTTGAGGAAGCGGGTGAAGACAAGGCTTAGAGGGAACTGGAGGATGTCTTTGACGAGGATCAGCCATTTCCCCTTCCCGTCTCCGCCCTTGCCCCGGAGGATGCGGACGGT
>DVHA01000101.1 GCA_018712425.1 Candidatus Faecivivens stercoravium
ACAGCCGTTGGGCAGCTCCGGGTTCTGTAAGATGACCGGCACGTCGATTTGCACCCGGCCCTCCATAAAGCCGTCTTCCCCAAAAGAGTATGTCACGCCGTCCAGAAAAATTTCACCCGTCTGCATCGCCCCGTCCTCGCCGAAATAACGGGTGCCGTCGGCGTCGGAGACAAGCCCGGTCTGCATAAAGCCCAGCCGGTCAAAGTAGTACCCTTCCCCGCCGATTTCGGTGTACCCCTGGGCATATGTCCCGTCGGGGAACCAGTAGCGGGTCCCGCCGTCCTCTTCCGCCCAGCCGGGGGCGTGGCCTTCCTCTTCCGGCTCGGAAACGGCGGCAACCGTCTCCGCCTCAAGGGCAGAGGGTTCCGCCAGCGCATCTGCTTCCCCTCCGGCTGCGAAAGCCGGGCAGGGCCCCACGACCCGGTTGGTCGCGAAAAACAGCCCGGCCCCCAGCCCCAGCGCGCACAGGCAGCTCCCGGCCATCAAAACCGGCTTCCGCCAGCGGGCCAGGGCGCCGCCGGAAGAAAAGCGGGAAGGCTGGCGGGACTGCCAATCCGACAGCCGGATAAACCAGGGCGGGAGGGAACTTCGGCCGGACATGGGCGGGGACTCCTTTCAAACAGACAAAATGACAGAAAAAACCACGATTCGAGATCGTCGAAAAAGTCTTTTTTGAGTATTTTTTGGGTGCTGCGCACGCTTCGTTATCAGTAGCAAAGCTGTGGTCAGCTTCGGAAGTACAGAAAGTAAGCGCCTGGGAAGGGGCTCTGCCCCTTCCATTCCCGCGATTTTTTGAAAAAAATCGAGTAAAACTTTTAATTCTTCGCACGTTTCTTTGTAACTTTAACGCCAGCGCCGATTCCTGCGCTTCCGCCAAACTTGTTTTTCGACAGTCCCAATTCGACTATATTTTACCATATTCTCCCGATTTTGCAAGGCTTTAAGCCGAAAAATCACCCGGCCGTCACATTTTCGGCCGCGGGAAAACAAAAAAGGAGTACGCCACCCCGGCGCACTCCCTGCCTGACAAGGCAAAATTCCTGTCAAAGATTATTCGGCAAAAGCGGATTCGACCAGCTTGACCAGGCTGTCAACAGCGGCCTGTTCGTCAACGCCGTCGGCGATAATCCGGATGTTGGTGCCACCTACAATACCAAGGGACAGGACGCCCAGCAGCGACTTCGCATTGACTCTGCGCTCTTCCTTTTCAACCCAGACCGACGACTTGAACTCGTTGGCCTTCTGGATGAAGAAGGTCGCGGGGCGGGCATGCAGACCAACCTGATTTTTGACGGTAACATCTTTCAAATACATACCAAACTCTCCTATACCAAGAAATGTCTCGCGGGAAATCCACCACCCCCACCGGCTGCAAATCCACCGGGGGAATTCGTGTTTATTATACCACGGTTTGAGAAAAGGTCAACCAGTTTTCAGCAGAAAGACGCAAAAATGACAAAATTTCGTAAGACCGGCAAAATGTCGCCGAATAGTTTTCCACATGTTTGGATAGATTGCACACATTCTGATGACCTTTTTCCCCTATTTAGCTAGGGTTTTTCACCCCTTTGGATGCTGCTGCCTATATTTTTTCATCATATCCGGCCGCTTTTTAGCAGTTCTCTCCAAAGAGCACCCGGCCCTCCACCGGGAAATATTCGCATGATGCCCAGAAAGCAGCACTTCCGGCACCCGCCGGCCGTCCCAGACTTCGGGGCGGGTATACTGGGGATATTCGAGAAGCCCGTTCATATGGCTTTCGTCTTCATAGCAGGACGCGTCAGCGAGTACCCCGTCGCAGAGGCGGGCCACCGCATCGGTGATGACCAGCGCCCCCAGCTCCCCGCCGGTCAGGACATAGTCCCCGATTGAGATTTCCTCGTCGACAATCCTTTCCAGCACCCGCTCGTCGACCCCCTCGTAATGGCCGCAGAGGAGGAGAAGGTGGGGATAATCCCGGAGGGCAAGGGCCTTCTGTTCGGTAAACACCTGCCCCTGGGGGGAAAGGTAGATGACGTGGGGCAGCGATTGGCTCTGCCGGATGATATCGAGGTAACAGCGGTAGATCGGCTCCGGCTGCATCACCATCCCCTTGCCGCCGCCGTATGGGGTGTCGTCCACCCGGTGGTGTTTGGGGTCAGGGGAATAATCGCGGATGTTGTGGCAGTGGATTTCCACCTTCCCCGCCTTGCGGGCGCGGCCGATAATCGAGGTACTGAGCACCGCCTCGCACATCTCGGGGAAAAGGGTCGCGATGTCAATCCGGATCATTCAAACAGCCCCTCCAGCGGGCGGATCCGCATAACCCCGTTTTCAAGGTCAGTCTCCTCGACCACCTGGGGGATTGCCGGGATATGGTAGGTCCTGCCGTTCGGGAAGAGGATGTGGTAGACGTCGTTGGCGCCGGTGGAAGAGACCTGGGTCAGGGTCCCGTAGACCTTCTCCGGGTCGTCGGCGTCAACCACCTTCAGGCCGATGAGATCGGCGACAAAGTAGGTTCCCTCCTCCAGCTCCACCTGGTCGCGGTCGATATAGAGGATCTTGCCGACCAGCCTGCCGGCGGCTTCGGGGGTATCGACGCCCTGCAGCTTCAGTATCACCATATTCTTCTGCACCCGCGCCCGTTCCACTTCGACCCATTCCCCGTCGAGGAAGAGCTCGTCAAATTCGGCGAGGAAGTCGGGGGAATCGCACCAGGGCTCGACCTTCACTTCCCCTTTGAGGGCGTGGACCGAGACGATCTTCCCGGTTTCCAGTAACTGCTCCATAGTAACATCCTTTCGAAAAGTTCTCTGTTTTCCCCATTGTACCACACCGGACGGCGGTTTGTAAACCTGTAAATCTCATAGCAGGCGGGATGCGATAAACCGGGCGGCCCCGTCTTCGTCGCAGCTTCCCGCCACGGCGTCCGCCCGTTCCTTCACCGCCTCGACCGCGTTGGCGACCGCGACCCCGAGCCCGCATTTTTCCACCGGCTCCAGATCGTCGTAATCGTCCCCGAAATAGACGGCGTCTTCCTCCGCAATCCCGAAGGCCCGCAGCATCTCCACAATCCCCCGCCATTTGGTCGCGTTCCGGCTCATCACCTGCACGAGGTCGCCCCCGGCCAGCGTGCAGTAGGTGTCTTCGGTCAAAAGCCCCTGTACCTGTTCATAGAGGCCCTCCCCGGTGCCTTCACCACCGCTGATGAGGATTTTGTAGAGCGGTTCGGCCGGCAGTTCCGGGAACCCGTCATAGACCACCGCGTGCCACGCGGGTATCGGGACGTTCGCGAAAATCCCCTCCCCCGTTTCGACCGAAAGGGTCAGCCCGGGCACCGCCAGCAGCCGCCCCAAGACCGTTTCACCGCTCTCCGCCGGGATGGCGTGCTCCAGAACCCGCCCCGGCAGTAAAATCCGCGCGCCGTTTAATGTCGTAACGGCGTCAAACCGCACCTGGTCCAGCAGCTGCCGGATGCTCGGTTCCGGCCGGGCGGTCGCGGCCATAATCATAATCCCCTTTTCCCGGCATTTGCCGAGGGTTTCCAGCGTATAGGGGGATATCTGCCCGTCCATCCGCAAGAGGGTGCGGTCCAAATCGGTGACAATCGCTTTCATCTGCATAACCTCCTCACTTCCCGCAGAGCACCTTGTATTCGCACCAGGTACAGGGGGACTTCCCGCCGCTCTCTTTGGGCGCGGGGGCCACCTCCCCAGCCAGCAGCGCGGCCCCCATCCGCCGCAGCAGCTCCTCCGAACCCGCTTTCAGCTCTTCCAGCCCTTCCCGGGAAATCCGGCTGTCGGCGGCGTTCCGGCCGGGCGGCTCGATAAAGCTGCCGGGGACCTGTTCCATCGCCCGCAGGACCGGCTCTTCATCCAAAACCAGCCCGTTCATCTTAAAGAGCCCCGCCCGCGCCAGGGCGTCCCCCTCGTCCCGGCCGAACTTCAGCTGCCGCGGCCCGGCCGGCATGTAGAGGATACCCGCCGGAACCGTCCCGGCAAACCGCCCCCGGCTCTCCCCGACGGCGAAGAGGTAGAGGAGCATCTGCATATTCAGCCCCTCCTTCGCCTCCGAAAGCTTGAAGGCCTTGCCGCCGGTCTTGTAGTCGATGACCCGGACAAACTGTTCGCCATCGACCGACGCCTCGTCTACCCGGTCGATCTTGCCGCCCACCTGGACGGTGAAGGACGGGTCCCGCACCGTCAGCGGCTGCACCTCGCCCCCGGGGGCGATCGGCTCCTCCGCCGCCGCCACCCGGAAGGCCGACTGCCCCAGCTCCCGCTGGAGGGCGAGGAGGATTTCTTCCGCGGCCTCCTGTAACCGGTGGAAGTAGTAGAGGAATTTGCCGCTCTTCTCCTCCCCGCCGCCGAGGGCGGTGTCGAGGTACTCGGCAAGGATCCGAATGGTCAGCTTATGGACTTCCTCCGGCGGCAGGGCGGTGAACCCCTCGGTTTCCAGCGCCCGGCGGAAGAGGAAGTGGAGGATGCTCCCCCGGGCCAGGGGGTTCAGCTCGGCCCTCACCGGCGTCCGGATGCCGAGGCCGTAGCGGCAGAAGTAGGCAAAGGGGCAGCTGAAATACCGCTCCACCTGGGAGGGCGACAGTCGCATCAGCGGTTCCCCCCGCTCGTCTTTGACCGGCGCGAAGAGGGCTTCCGACACCGGGCCCGACACCGGCGTCTCCCCGGCCCGGGCGGCGGCATGGCGGAGCTTATGGAGCCGCCCGTTCCAGACACTGTCCGCCTCTAAAAGACACTCGAGCGTCCGGCGCTCGGCCCCTTCCGGCAGCCTTGCCGCCTGCAAAAAGGCGGTCGAGAGGCTCTGGCTGAAAAAGTAGGGGCCGAGGTCCCGGCCGGTGGAAAACGACGCCCCCGGCACCGCCGCCCGCAGCGAGAGCACCACCTCCGACGGGCTCATGACCGCCCCCGCTGCGTCCCCGGCGGCATGGGTCAGCACCAGCTGTTCCGACGGGGTCGTGACCGCCTTGTAGGCGGAAAACCGCTCGTCGATGAGGTTTTCCGCCTCGCCCCCCTGCACCGGCAGGCCGAGGGCGATCAGCGCCTCCCGTTCGCCGCTCGTGAACATCCCGTCAGGGGCAGCGGCCCGGGGGAAGACCCCTTCGTTGCAGCCGAGGATGATAACCGCCCGCTTCTCCCCTACCCGCACCTGGGAGAGGTCGCCCGCCAGCACACTGTCCAGCGTCTGGGGCCGGGGAGTCAGCGGGGTGTCGGCCGTCACCGTCCGCAGCAGTTCGATACAGTCGGAGACCGCCATCTCCTCCCCCGATTCCGCCCGCAGCTGCCGCACCGTCTCGGCCGCGTCGAGGAAGCCCATCAGGCTCTCCCAACCAAGCCGCAGGTCCTCCGCCTCGGTCTCCTCGCCATTCTCAATAAGAGTATCCAGCCGTGCCTGTACCGCCGCCCGAATCCCTTCCTCTTCCAGAACCCGGTAGAGGCCGCGGGCCGGGCCTTCCGATTCCAGCGCCTGTTTCAGGCGGCTGTGCAGGCGAACCAGCAGCTGCCGCACCTTTTCCGCCCGGGCGAGCTTTTCTTCGTCCCGCTCCTCCATCTCCCGTTCGGAAAAACCCGCCGGGTTTTCGGTAAAAGGCCGGGCAAAGGAGTAGCCGGTGACATCCCAGACGTAGGTGTATTCCTCAAAGGCGGAGACCTCTTCCAGATCGACCGGTAAAAGCCCACACTTAAAGAGCATCAGCGCCTCCTCCCGGTCGAGGGGCCGTAAAATGATGCCGAAGAGGTGGAGGGCGCAGCGGATGACCGGCGAGGACTCGACCGTCCGGCCGCTGTCG
>DVHA01000102.1 GCA_018712425.1 Candidatus Faecivivens stercoravium
GGGGAAGGAAAAGCGGACGATCACCCGGCGGATGCAGATGGTCTACCAGGACCCCTACGCCTCCCTAAACCCCTTCTTTACTGTCGGGGAGATCATCACCGAGGGACTGGAAATCCATAACATCGGTGAAAGCAAAAAGGAGCGGATGGAGATCGCCTACGACCTGTTAAACCGGGTCGGCCTCCACCGGGAGCACGCCAACCGCTTCCCCCACGAGTTCTCCGGCGGCCAGCGGCAGCGGGTCGGCCTGGCCCGGTCGCTGGCGGTGAACCCCGAGTTCATCGTCTGCGACGAGGCAATTTCGGCGCTGGACGTCTCGGTCCAGGCCCAGATCGTCAACATGCTGGTGGATTTCCAGCAGTCGATGGGGCTGACCTACCTGTTTATCGCCCACGACCTGTCGATGGTCCGGTACATCTCCGACCAGACGGCGGTCATGTACCTGGGGCAGCTGGTGGAGATCGGCGACATCCACGAGATCTACGACCACCCGGCCCACCCCTACACCCAGGGGCTCTTACAGGCGGTCCCGGTGGCCGACCCCGACTACGAAAAGGCGAGGGCCGGTAAGCGGGTGATGCTGGGGGAGGTCGCCAGCCCCATCAACCCCGGCCCCGGCTGCCGGTTCTGTTCCCGCTGCCCCCGGGCGACCGAGGTTTGCAAAAACGAGACGCCGCAGCTGAAAAATGTCGGCGGTACCCACCAGGTTGCCTGTCACAACCTGTGATTTTCTCCTGGGAGGGTTCGCCGAACCCTCCCTTTTTCCGTATTGGGATTATATTTTGGGTGCCGCTGCACGCCGGTCTTGCTTCGCAAGCCCTTAGAAAATTGTTTGCGGGCCGTACGGCATGGCCCGCATTTCGTGCAAAGCACGAAACCACAATTTTCTGAGGTTATCGCCCACCAAGAAAGTAGACGATGCACTGCAACGGAGAATAGGCGTACAACCTGCGAAAAAACGCGGTTTCCCGCCTGCGGGAAATGCCGGCCATACGGTACGGCCGGCAAGTGTTTTTTCAGGTGTCCGGATGTAATCCGGACACCTGGGCTCATGCCCTCTCCACTCCCGCAAACCCTTTAAAAAGGGTTTGATCCTAAACTTTTGATTGACCCAAGTTTCTTCGTAATGGCAACGCCGGCTCCGATTCTTGTGTTTTGCCAATCTGTTATTTACAACAGTCTGCGCCATTGATTCCATATTCCGCCAAACACGCCTTTCAGAAAGGACATCGCCATGAACATCACCGACTACACCCTCTCTCCCGCCGTTTCTGGCACCGCCCGGACTTCCGGCGGGGACATCCCCTACCGCTTCACCTTTGAAACCGCCCGGTTTACCGGCGGCGCGGAGATCACCGCCTTCTGCTACCTGAAGGAAGATGCCGCCCCCGGCCGCCCGGTGCTGTTTGCCACCAACGGCGGCCCCGGCTCGTCGGTCGCCTGGCTGCACCTGGGGCTTTTAGGCCCCAAGCGGGTACATATGGACGACCCGGTCGCCCCGAAGACGACCCCGCCCTTTTCACTGGAGGACAACCCCCACTGCCCGCTCGACCTCTGCGACATCGTCCTGATGGACCCTCCCGGCGCCGGCTTCTCTGCCGCCCCCGACAGCGAACATCAAAAGGACTACTTCTCGGTCGACGGGGACGCCGGGGCCTTCGCCCTCTTTATCGAAGAATGGCTGGCCCGTCATGGGCGGGCCAATTCCCCCATCTACTTTGCCGCCGAAAGCTACGGCACCATCCGCGCCCCCGCCCTGATGGACGCCCTCTACGGCGGCCCCTTTGCCAGCACCAAAATGCTGACCGCCCTTTCGTTCTCGGGTGTCCTCTTCCTCGGCACCGCCTTTACGACGGCGGCGACGATTTTGCAGCAGCCCCCCTGTGAGGAAAGCGTCCGGAACCTCCTCTCGGCGGCCGCCACCACCGCCTGCCACCACCCGGGCCGCTTCCCCTCCCCCGAGGCGGCGGCGGACGAGGCCTGGGCCTTTGCCCCGCGGTACTTAGAGGCGCTCTTTAAGGGCAGCACCCTGCCGGAAGCCGAGCGGAAAGCGGTGGCCGAAACGGTCTCCCGCTTCACCTGTATCCCGGCGGAAAAACTGCTGGCCCGGGGCCTCCGGTACAAGATGGACGAGTACCGGAAATCGGTCCTCCCCGGGGAAGAAGTCGGCGCCTACGACGGACGCTACCGGATGGCCGGTTCCGCCGTCCCCGGCAGCGTCCCCTTCCCCGGCATGACCGACACCATTGCCGACGACCCGGCGATGGGCCGTTACTGCCCCTCCTTCAGCGGCGGGATGGCCGAGCTGAAAAAGGCGTTTAACCTGCCGGCGAAACCCTACCCGCTCATCAACCTCGCAGTCAATTCCGCCTGGCAGTATGCCTCCTCCCACCCGGCGCTGGGCAGCCTCGAAAACGCCGTCCGCCGCAGCCCCGATCTGAAATTCTTCTTCGGCACCGGCCTTTACGACCTGGTGACGGTGGCGGGGAACGTCCGCTACACCCTCGCCCAGTCGGCCATCCCGATGGACCGGGTGACGGTCAGAGAATACCGCTCCGGCCACATGCCCTACCTGGGCGA
>DVHA01000103.1 GCA_018712425.1 Candidatus Faecivivens stercoravium
TTGGATGTAAACGATTACATCACCATAATATAGCCTTTTTCCCCAATTGTCAAGCAGGAAAAATACGATTTGGCGAAGTTGTGCAAAGAAACTTTTCCGGTTTGTGGATTTTACCAGATAGGTGGTTTACGGCAGCTGAAAAACCTGCATTTCTCATCCGTTTTCCGTTAAAATAATCCGCTTGAGCTGCCTCTATTTTGGCATAATTTCTTTCTGCCGTCGGGAGAAAAAGCCGCCCCTCCGATAACGGGAGAAGCAGCGCTGACTGTCGAAAAACGAGTTTTTCGACAGAATAACATCCGGGCTGCATGCCTCCCTGCGGTCGACACTTGCCCGGATCAAGGTATTTTTTCCGCCGTACATGCCGCCGGAAAAAATGTAATTTAATTTTTTGCGCGCATCGGAAAGTTTCTTTTTTCCTTTAGAAGGACTTTTTCGACAAACTGAGCCGCCCCTCCGATAACGGAGAGGCGGCGAACAGATATTTTATTTTTTAAACCGGGAAAAAAGCCCTTTTTTCTCATAGGCGCCCGTTTCGACCGATACCGCTTTATAGCCGGTGCCGTCGATGACCTGCCGCAGTTTTTCCTCGTCGAGCGGCTGGTCGGAGAGGATGACCGTTTCCCCCTTCTGGTGGGAAGAGGTGACCTTTTTAACCGGGAAGGCTGCCCGCACCGCGTCGTTGATATGGGCCTCGCACATCCCGCACATCATCCCGTCGACCCTGACTTTTACTTCTACCATTTGAAAGACCGCCTTTCCGTTTTGGTTAGCAAAAACTAACTTTCTGTCTCCATTGTATCAACCCCCGGATGAAAAGTCAAGGGGAGGGGGTATGCGAAAGGGGAAATATTTTCTGTAGATTTGAAAGTTATCAGTATTTTGATATTGACAATACTGTGTAGCATACAGTATAATAAAAGCAGGAGGTGAGCGGTTTGGGAGATGGAAAAGACCTGCTGGAAAATTTATCGCTGGAGCTGCGGCGGGGGACCCTCACCCTCTGCGTCCTGAGCCAGATGGCCGAGAAGAAGTACGGCTACGCCCTGGTGCAGAGCCTCGAGGAAAAAGGGGTGCCGATTGACCCCAACACCCTCTACCCGCTGTTGCGGCGGCTGGAGGGGCAGGGGCTGCTGGCGAGCAGCTGGGAGACCGACGGCCCCAAACCCCGCAAATACTACCGCCGGACCCCGTACGGGGACGAGGTCTACCGGCAGCTGAAAACACTGTGGGCCGGCCTGTCCGCCGGCATCGACAACCTGCTGAAGGAGGATTAAGCGATGAGCCCGAGAGACCAGGATTTGATGGAACGCTATATCTACGCCGTCACCCGGCGGCTGCCCCGCGCCCAGCGGGAGGAGATCGCCGACGAACTGCGGGAGCTGATCGGCGACATGCTGGAGGCGGACCCGGCGGCCGGGATGGAAGGGGTCCTGCTGGAGCTGGGTGACCCGGCGGAATTCGCCGGGCGGTATGCCTCGCCGGACCAGTGCCTGATCGGCCCCGCCTATTTTGAAAACTACAAGTGGCTGTTAAAGGTGGTGCTCCTCTGCGCCACCATCCCGGTGTCCCTGCTGTCACTGGCCAGCGGGGTTATCGAACATTGGACGGATGGGTTTTACCAGGCGATTGTCCGCGGGCTGACCGATGGCATCACAAACGCCGTTACCGCCGGGCTCACCGGGTTCGGGGCGGTGACGCTGGTGTTCGCGGCGGTGGAGCGGTATGAACGCCGCGGCCGGGAAGGGGAAAGGCGCTGGACCCCCGCCGATTTGCGGGAAGAACCTTCTTCGGCCCGTTTCCGGGAGGCCCGCCAGCCTTCCGCCGGGAAGTTTTCCGCTTCCCCGCCCAGCTGGGACCCCTCCGGCCTCTCGCCGGTGCCGGACAAAAAGGCCCGGATCAGCCGCGGGGACAGCATTGCCTCGATTGTCTTTATCGTCATCTTCTGCGCCCTGCTGGTTTTTATCCCGAACCTCTTTTTCCTGGTCATCAGCCGGGAGGGGATAGACGGGAACTGGCTTTTGTCGTCGGAGATCGACCGCATCCCGATTTTCAACCTGGATGAATGGGGGAGGATCCTGCCGTTTTTTGTCCTCTCCCTCGGCATCGGGCTGGCTGACGAGGTCATCCGTCTGGTGAGAGGCTGTTACTGCCGGACGGTGATGGTGTCGGGTATTATCTGCGGCGCAGTCCAGATTGCCCTGTCGGTCTGGCTCCTCAAGTTCCTTCCCCTCTTCAACCCCGAGCTGCCGGAGCGGCTCGCGGAAGCCCGGGAAACCCTCGGGGAGGCCGCCTGGGTGGCCGGTTGGAACGGGGAGCTGGTGACCAGCTTCCTCCTCGCCCTGATTGTCCTCATCACCCTTTTGGAGATGGGCACGACCGTCTACAAAACGCTCCGGTACGCGCCGAAGGCGGCGTAGTTAATACTCAATCCCCCTCCGCGCGGGGATGCCCCGGTCAAAGGGATGGGCAGTGCAGCGCATCTCGGTGGCGTAATTCGCCGCTTCTCGCATCCAGCCGGCCGGGTCCCGGCCGGTCAGCACCACTTCCCATCCCGGCGGGCGCCGGAGGACGGTTTCCCGCAGCAGGGGTTCGCTGAGGGTGCCGGTCTGGAGGGCGGCGCAGGCTTCGTCCAGCACCAGCAGTGCCCGGCCCTCCGCCGGAAGGCAGGAAACTGCCTCCCGGAGCATCCGGTCCTGCCGCGCTTTCAGCTTGGCCTTTTCCGCTTCGGTCATCTGGAAGACGAATTTCATCCCCGGTTCCCCCGAGAGGACCGCCGCCCCCAGCCGGCGGAGCGGTTCCAGCTCCCCCGACTGGCCGTCCTTTAAAAATTGCAGGAAAACGGTTGGCAGCCGCTGTCCCAGCGCCCGTAGGGCCAGGCCGGCGGCTGCCGTCGTTTTTCCTTTACCGTCTCCCCAGTATAGATGCAGATATCCTTTTATTTCCATGTGTACTCCTTTCCGGCCGGGTTTTATCGGGCCAGCCCCTCCGCCGCAATCAGGCGGCGCAGCTGGGTGCGGTAGAGCTGCTGCACCTCCGGCAATGCGCCAAGCCCCTGGAAGACGGGGTAAACGGTGAAGCCCGCTTCCTTCAGCCGGGCCTGCCAGCTGTCGGGGCCGTCCCCTGCCATCTCGCGGAAGGTGGCGCCGCCGGACGCCAGCAGCATCGGTACGAGTTTCACTTCCCGGTACCCGCCGGCTTCCAGCTGCCGCAGCACCTCCTCGTACCCCGGCCAGCCCTTGACCGTCCCGACAAAGCCGTTTTCGCACCCGATCAGCCGCAGCGCCGTTTGCAGCGCCGGGTAGGCCATGCCCGCGAAGTGGGCGCTCCCGTGGCCGAGAAAGACGGCGGCGCACTGCGGGTTCCCGCCGTGCCGGCGGATCAGCGCTTCCGCCAGCGTCAGGAGGCTGCCGTGGTCGGAGAGCAGCGGGCGGCCAAAGGCCAGCTTTTCAAACCGGCCGGTATACCGCCTGGCGGTGTCCATCATCTTTTCGTATTCCGTCCCGTAAAGGATATGGGTCGGCTGCATCAGCACATCCCGGTATCCCTGCCTTTCCAGTTCCCCGAAGGCCTCGGGGAGGGAGGGGATCTGTTCCCCCTGTTCCTTCATTGCCTGGCGGACTCCAGGATTTGTAAAAGCCCTGAAAAAATCCCGCCCGGGGGTTTCGCTGGCCAGTGCCTTCTCGACGAGGGCAATATCCGTCCGGCCAGTCGAAGCCGTCGTCCCGCAGCTTACAACCAACAGCGCCTGTTTCACAATCATCATTCCTTTCTCCGCGATGGGCGTATTCCCCGTCCGGGCAGCCGCCGGGTTTTGTCCGGGGCCGCCGGATGCACAAAATGGTCAAACTGTCTTTTGCACCGGGGTAGTGCCTTACCTTGTATATTAAGTATACCATTTTTATCGGCACTTGTATATAATTTTTGGACTTTTCTTCTAAATTGTCCATTTCTGACGAAAATCGGGCCGTAAAATCTGCCAGATGAACAAGATTGACAGAAAACCCGGACATTGGGTGCGGGCACAGCAGGGGAAGAAAAAATGCGCGGAAAAATGGAAAGTACGCTTGACATTTTGGATGGGGCCTTGTATAATAGGGGTATGGAAAGTTAACTTTACATTTCGGAAAGGAGGCGGGAAGCTGGACCTTATGAAAAACCGGCTGGAAGAAATCCGCAAAGACCGCGGCATCCGCCAGGAGGAGCTGGCGCTGGCCCTCGGGGTCTCCCGGCAGACGATCGGGTCGCTGGAAAACGGGCGGTACAACCCGTCGATCATCCTGGCCTTTAAGATCGCGCGGTATTTCGGGATGCAGATTGAGGACATTTTTATTTACGAGGAGGAAGACGGATGAAACGGAAGGTTTTGGAAAGCCTGCTGGCGGCGGGCGGGGTTCTGCTGATGGCGGCGGGGCTTTTGCTGCTGCGGGCATCCCCGGAGGCGGAAAGGGCGGTCCGGGTGGCGCCTTACCTGATGGTGGGCCTCGGGAGCGGGATGTTCGGCCATGGGATGGGCGGCATCATCAGCCGCCGGGCACTGAAAGGGGCTCCCGATGTCCAGAAGGCGCTGGAAATTGAGCGGACGGACGAACGGAACGTCATGATCGGTAATGCCGCCAAGGGGAAGGCGTTTGACCTGATGACCTACCTGTACGGGGCGCTGACCTTTTCTTTCGCGATGATGGATATCGGGATTGCGCCGGTACTTTTGCTGGTGGCGGCGTACCTCTTTGTCCATGGGTACGCGGTTTACTGGCGGATTCGGCTGGAAAAGGAAATGTGAAGATGCTTAATTGTTAATCCAAATAATTACAATATTTGAAGCATTGAAGGTTTATTTCGCTGCCCTTAAGGCAGCGACCAAGGGTTCCCCTTGGATGGGACCAAGCTTCGCCTGGACGGACCAGGACCCTTGCGGGCCCTGGACCCGCTGTTCGACGCGGCCGTGTCTCCCGCTCCAAACACGTGAGACCGTTCGTCAAGCGAACGGTCTTCGGAACGTTGACTGGACGT
>DVHA01000104.1 GCA_018712425.1 Candidatus Faecivivens stercoravium
ACAGTGCGCTGTTTTGCAAAGTTCTCTTCAATAATCGCCTTCAGCTCGAGGTTGTTGGCGACCCGGTTGACGTTGCAGTCAAAGCGGGGGTCTTCCACCAGCTCCGGCATATGGAGGATTTTCTCGCAGAAGATTTTGTAGAGCTTGTCGTTGCCGCAGCCGATGACGAACCAGCCGTCCGACGCCTCATAGGAGTCGTAGGGGGCGATGGAGGCGTAGGCGTTGCCCATCCGCTTGGGGTTCTCGTGGCTCACCTCATACCGCTGGTAGGCGTTTTCCAGCGACGCGACGACCGAGTCGATGAGGGCGACGTCGACCCGCTGGCCGACGCCGGTGGTGTGGCGGGCCTCGATGGCGGCGAGGATGCCGATCGCGAGGTTCATCCCCCCCAGCACGTCCCCGATGGCCGAGCCGACCCGGGTGGGGCCGTTGCCGGGGTGGCCGGTGACCGACATCAGGCCGCCCATCGCCTGGGAGATGATGTCATAGCCCGGGCGCATCGCGTACCGGCCGTAGCTGCCGAAGCCGGAGACGGCGGCGTAGATGAGCCGGGGGTTAATCTCTTTCAGTACGTCGTACCCCAGCCCCAGCTTGTCCATGACGCCCGGGCGGTAGTTTTCCAGCACGACGTCGGCCTTTGCCGCCAGCTTTTTAAAGATTTCCTTCCCCTCGGGCGATTTGAGGTTAAGGGTGATGCCTTTTTTGTTGCGGTTTAAGTTCCCGTAGTAGAGGCTTTCGCCGTTTACATAGGGGCCGTAGGCGCGGGCGTCGTCCCCGCGGCCGGGCAGCTCGATCTTGATGACGTTGGCGCCGAGGTCGGCCAGCATCGCCCCGCAGTAGGGCCCGGCGATGACCCGGGTGAGGTCGAGGATGGTGATGTTTTCAAGGGCAAGGTGTTCGGACATGGGTGTTCCTCCGTTTCAATATGGAAAATCCCCCGCCGGTTGGGGCAGGGGCTTTGGAAAAATCAGTAGAACTCTTCGATAAAATAGTACTGCTCGGTTTCAAGGTCGAAAAAGCAGACCATTTGGTCGCGTTCATCGTTTCCGTCGACTATCTGCCAAAGGTATGGATGGGAAAAGTCGGGAAGGTATTCCGGCGGGACCGAAAGGCTATGCAGGAAACTGTACATGAGGCTTTCCGCTTCCGCACTCGGGCCTTCTTTAAAGTTTAAGTAGAACGCTCCGCCGCCATCACCCGCGAAAAGATAGAATGTTTCTCCCTCGCCGAGAAAATCCTGGTTGCTTATGGCAAATTCCTTTGTCATATTCTCGGAGAGATCGATTCCCCAGGTGTCTTCCAGACCTCTGACCGCACGGTTCAGCTGCCGGTATTGGACGATATCCATCAGGATTAGGAAGAGAGACAGCATGGCGGCGCAAAAGAGGGCGGCGTTTTTGGTTACGTTTTTTCTCCGTCCGGTTTCCGCTTTGGCCTTCCAGACGGCCCGGGCGGTATCTTCTTCCGCTCCCGGCTGAATGGGCGTCCCGGTAAACAGGGAAAGCATCGGCTCGTCCAGCGCTTCGGCCAGCCGTGGGAACGATTCGTCATCCGGAAGGGAGACACCCTTTTCCCAGCGCTTTATAAAGAATGGCGCAATGCCGATCTGGTCGGCCAGTTCAGCGACGGACAGACCCTTTTCTTCCCGGCGGGAGGCGATATACGCCCCCTGCCGGGCAAATTTTCTTTCTTTCATGGAACGCGCTTCTTTCTAATTTGGACTTTACCTTTAGAATACGCGCCTTTCCTGAGTTTGTCAATCAAAATGGATGAAGTTATTTTTCATCCGGATAATCGATCTTCATCCGCATAAACGCGCTGCCCATCGACTTGCCGAGGGAGTCCAGCCGCAGCGAGAAGGTGGCCCCGCCGCCGAGGGCGTGCTTCATCACGAAGTTGAAGCCATTAAGCGACGGAACCTCATACCGGATGACCTCCCCCTTGACCATGTCGCCGAAGTAGGCCTTGACCTTTTCGGGGGTGACCTGCTCTTTGATCAGCTCGTAGTCCTTGGGGTCCCGCGCGAAAACGCAGACGTTGCTGGTGTCGCCCTTGTCGCCGGAGCGGCCGTGGGCGATTTCATGCAGGTAGATTTTAGCCATTTTACGCCCTCCTTACTTGATTTCGAGAATGTGGGACTGTAGGTGCAGCGCGTCCCGGGGGATCAGCGTCGGCCAGAGGCCGATGACCTCCTGGATTTTCGCCCGCCCGCCGAAGAAGGAGGCGCCGGGAGGGCCGTTGAGCTGGAGCGGGGCAAATTCGGGGACGATCTTCGCGCACTCTTCTTTGGTCTTGGTGCGGATGGCGATCCGCAGGACGACTTCATTCAGGTCCTTGACCTCTTTGGGGTCGATTTCGGCGACGTCCAGGTGGAGGGCGTTGAGGCCGATGTAGTCAATCCGGATGTCCTCATACTGGAGGCCCTTCCGCTTCATCTTCTTCATGATGATCTCGGCGGCGTAGTGGGCCTTTTCATAGGCGTCCGGCCAGGCGAAGGAGAGCATCCCCGCGACCTTGTACCCGGCGTGGTAGCCAATCGAAAGCTTGAGGGTGTCGGGGCGGGGCTTGCCTCTCACATTCCCGACCCGTACGCGGTTCTCGCCCTGCTGGGTGAGGGTGGCATTCGAAATATCGACGACGACGTCGGGGGTGACATAGTTCGCCGGGTCGTGGACCTCGTAGAGGAACTGCTCCTTGCAGGACTGCTCGCAGATGATGCCGCCGCAGTCGGGGGCCTTGGTGATTTCAAAGGTGTCGGGGGTCAGCTCGGCGATCGGGAAGCCCAGCTCGTCCATCCGCGGGACGCCCCGCCAGTCGTACATATAGTTGCCGCCGGCGCCCTGGCCGCCGCATTCCAGCAGGTGCCCGGCCATGATGCCGCGGGCGAGGTTGTCCCAGTCGTCCGCCGCCCAGCCCATCTTGTACATCGCCGGGGCGAGGAAGAGGGCAGAGTCGGTCGAGCGGCCGGTGATGACGACGTTCGCCCCCTGTTCCAGGCAGGCGAGGGTGGGTTCGTGGCCGAAGTAGACGTTGGCGTTGAAGATCTTGTCCTTCACTTCATTGAAATCGCCGACATCGTCGATGTTCTTAAAGTCGACCCCTTCGGCCAAAAGCCGCGGGATGTCGGCCGTCAGGTCGTCGCCGGTCACATAGCCGATCTTGAGGCCGTGGAGGCCCTTTTCCTCGGCGATCTGCTTCACCCCGTCGACGCAGCCCTCGATGTTCATGCCGCCGGCGTTGGTGAGGATGCCGATGTTCTTGCGGAAGGCCTCCTCGCCGCAGGCTTTGTAGAGCCCGAGGAAGTCCCGGGCGAAGCCGGCCGCGGGGTTTTTGATCTTCTGCCGCGCCAGAATCGACATCGTCAGCTCCGCCAGATAGTCGCAGGCCATGTAGTCCAGCGGGGCGGTGTGGACCATGTGGATGGCCGCGTCGTTTGAGTCGCCCCAGAAGCCCTGGCCGCCGCCAATGATTACCTTATCCATCCTGTCAATCCGTCCTTTCTGCCGGGAAGGGGGCCGCAAAAGATACAGTCTGCCGCCTTCCGGCCGTCGGTTTTTGTCTTCCCTCTCCAAGAAGGGGAGGGATAAAACATTGTATCTTAAGTATAACGTTTTATTCGGCGGCTGTCAAGGGCAATTGGAAAGATTTTCTTGACTTTTTTTTGTGGGTTTAGTACAATTTAAACTAGGTGTATAAGGGCCTGGCCGGGGATGCCCCGGGGGATGGCAGGTCTGCTGAGATATAGGTAAATGTCGAGGAGGCAGTTTTTGTTATGGCGACAATCCGGGAGGTTGCGGCGCTGGCGGGGGTATCCCTCAGCACCGTGTCGATTGTAATCAACGGCCAGGCGGCGGAGCGGAAGATCACCGACGCCACCTGCAAAAAGGTCTGGGACGCGGTGGAACAGCTGGGGTACCATCCCAACATCGCCGCCCGCAAGCTGCGGGTGCCGGACAGCGGGACGCTGACCATCGCCCTGTACTGGTCCAACGACTTCCGGACGGCGCTGCTGGGCCGTTTTTTGCAGGGGATGCAGCGGGAGCTGTCCGCCCGGCCGGACATCGAGCTGGTGGTGGTCACCTACCCCTCCGGCGGCCTTTCCCGCCAGAGTTCCCTCAAGGAGGGGCGGCGGTTCCACGGGGCGATTATCGCAAACGCCTCGGAGGAGGACCTCGCCTTTCTGGAGGAACAGAAATTCCCCTTCCCGGTGGTCCTGTATAACCGGGAGAGCCGCTATTATTCCTTTGTGACGGTGGACGAGCGGAAGATGGGGCGGCTGGCGGCCGAAAAGCTCCTTTCCTTCGGCCACCGCAACATCTGCGTCCTCTCTTCCCCCCACAGGTTCCCCTATATGCGGGAGCGGGACGAGGGGCTGCTTTCGGCCTACCAGGCGGCCGGCTACCCGGTCTATGAAAGCCGGATCATCGAGACCGAGTCCTCCCTCGCCGGCGGGGCGGCCGCCTGCGGGCGGATCCTGGACGCGATGGAGCCCTGCACCGCCCTCTACTGCTCCTCCGACGCGATCGGGCTGGGGGCGCTCAGGACCCTCTACGACCGGGGGCTGAAGGTGCCGGAGCAGATGTCGGTTTTATCCATTGGCAACGGCGAGCCGGCCTACGCCGCCTATTCGGTCCCGGCCCTATCGAACATCTACCTCCCGATGGAGGCGATGGCGGAGCGGTGTTTGCAGCTGGCCCTAAAACAAATTGCCGCCCATGGGGGCGGCAATGAGCAGATTTATCTGGATACGCCGGTCTACCTGCGGGAGAGCCTGGGGCCGGCGCCGGTGCGGTGATCAGTCCGAGAAGTTTTCGAGGTAGATCATCGGGTCGGAGAGCACCATCCGGTCGCTCAGCCGGTACCCGTTTTCCGACCGGAAGGTCAGGACCTTGGCGGAGCGGGGGAGCGCTTCGTCGCTTAAGGGGAAGCGCATCTCCATCGCCCGGTCGCCGTAAGGGGTCTCGGACATCTTAAGGGTCCCGCCCATCATCTCGACCAGCCGGCGGGCATAGGCCCAGCTGCGGTAGGGCGGGTTCCCGTCTTTCCCGGGGTTTTCGGGGCTGGGGAGGCCGGAGTAGTTGTCGCTGAGGGTGACGAGGGCGTTTTCCCCCTCGGCCGTGAGGGTGATGCCGAAGACGGTGGAGCCTTCCTTCTCCTGGGAGAGCCCTTCCGAACAGCGGATGGTCTCGAGGATTGCCCGCCGCAGGAGCGGCCAGCTCAGCCGGGCCACCACCGGATAGTCCGGCAGCTCCGCCCGGACGGGGGCCTTCAGCCCCGGCAGCTCGACGCGGATCTCGTGGACAAGCCGGGAGAGGGCGTCGGTCAGGTCGACCTGCTGGGGCGGGTAGCGCTCGGGGTTTAACCTGCCGGCTTCCAGCCGGTTGCAGGAGAGGGAGATCCGGCGGCAGCTGCTGTCGCCGGCGGAGAGGATATCGGTCAGCGGCAGGTAGATCTGCTCGACTGTCACGTTTTCGTCCAGCAGGATGTCTTCGATCGACGAGCGCTGCCGGACAATCGAGAGGACTTCGGTGCGGATCCGCTCCAGCTCATCTTCCGCCCAGGATTCCGGCAGCCCTTCCAGCTGGCTCTCGGGGAGGACCCGGCAGAAAAAGGCGTCCTTAAACCGGAGGACCTCCAGCTTCCAGCCGCCCAGGGCCGAGAAGATGTGGCAGCTCCCAAAATAGCGGAAGTAGGGGCGGTATTCCCCCCCGGCGAAGAATTCCGGCAGCAGCTCCGGCAGGGTACAGCCCTGCCACACCGGCCACTGCTCTTCCGCCGCGCGGTTGGCGTAGAGGATCTCGCCGTCCTGGCCGGCGCAGAAAGCAGGGTAATCGGCGGCGTCGGTCAGCTGTAATAACACGTTTTCCATAGATAAAACCTCCTATTGCGGAGAGTCACATTCAAAAAGTTTGTTCCGCCTCACTCTTCTTCCATTATATCCAGATTGGGGCGGTTTGTAAAGTTAAATCAACCGGCTATTTATGGAAAAATCGAAAAAAGTCGAACGGGGGAATCTCCTGTCCGGTTTCCCCGGCCGGGCGGGGCCCCCCTTATCCGGTATATGAACGGGCGGCGGTTTCCGCCCGGGACGGTATCGAAACATAAGGAGGAATGCCCATATGCTGATTGGCAACGATTGGGACGAAGTATTAAAAGAAGAGATTGAAAGCGACTGGTTTAAGCGGCTCCAGCAGGCGGTTGCCCAGGAATACGCCCAGCACACCGTCTACCCTTCGATGGTCAACGTCTTTAACGCCCTCCGCTACACCCCCTACCGGTCGGTGAAGGCGGTCATCCTCGGCCAGGACCCCTACCACGGCCCCGGCCAGGCCCACGGCCTCGCCTTTTCGGTCCAGAAGGGGGTGCCGGTGCCGCCGTCCCTTCAGAATATCTATAAGGAGATGCACGAGGACATCGGCTTTACCATCCCGCACCACGGCTGCCTCATCAGCTGGGCGGAGCAGGGGGTGCTGCTTTTAAACACCGTCCTGACCGTCCGGGCGGGGCAGGCCGGCTCCCACCGGGGGCTGGGCTGGGAGGCTTTTACCGACGCGGTCATCCAGAAGCTGAACGACCGGGAGGCCCCGGCGGTCTTCCTCCTCTGGGGGGCCAATGCCCGGCAGAAGAAGCCGCTCATTACAAACCCCCGCCACCTGGTCTTGACCGCCGCCCACCCGAGCCCCCTGTCGGCCTACAACGGCTTTTTCGGATGCCGGCATTTTTCCCAGGCCACCCGCTTTTTAAACCAGCAGGGGATGGACATCGACTGGCAGATTCAGGATTGACGGCGGCCGGTTCCAGAACACCTGGAACCGGCATACCTTTCCGGCAAGTGAAAAACCCCGCCGCGGAAGGGGCTCCCTCTGCGGCGGGGCTGTTTTTTGCTGGGTGAATCGAAATTAGAGGGAGGGGGCCCCTCTGGCGGCTGTTTTACCGCCTGGCAGGCGGGGACGGCTTTGCGGGCGCTTTCCCGGCCTTCCCCTTTTTAACCGGGGGCTTCGGTTTCGGCAGCTCCGGCAAAGTAATCGGTGTCGCCTCATAGAGCACCCCGCTGTAGACCGGGAGGTCGAGGGTGATGTAAATCCCCTTCTGGTCCCGTTTCGCGGTGTACGCAGGCGGCTCGCCGGTTGTCTCCCCGCCGTAGATATCCCGGTCGGAGGAGAGGATTGGGGTGAAGGTGAAGCCGTGGGGGAGGTTTAAGCGGTAGTTTTTAACCGGCACGCCGGAGAAGTTGAAGACCGCCGCCGTCCGGTCTAGCCGGTCGTCCTGCCACATCTCTTCGGGGTCGTCTTCGTCCCAGAGGACGTCCTTATTGACAAACCCGCCCCGGAGGAAGGCGTAAACGCACTGTTCCTCCCCGTGGACCTCCAGCCAGAGGAAGCTGCGGGGGTCGTAATCCCCCTCCCAGAGGCTCCGGTGGGCGGCGTACACCCGGTTTAAATCCCGGATAAAGCGGTAAAAGGCGTCGTGGCTCGGGTACTGGCGGATAAACCAGTCCTGCTCCCGCTTTTCGTCCCATTCCCGCAGCTGCCCGATCTCGTTCCCCATAAAGTTCAGCTTTTTCCCCGGGTGGGCCAGCATATAGAGGTACATTGCCCGGGCCTGGGGGAACTTTTCCTCCAAATCCCCCCACATCTTCTGGAGGATGGTCGCCTTGCCGTGGACGACCTCGTCGTGGGAGAGGGGGAGGAGGTAGTTTTCGGAGTAGAAGTACATCATCGAGAAGGTCAGCTTGTGGTACTTCTCCCGCCGCTCGGTGGGCGGGGTGCGGAAGAAGTCGAGGGTGTCGTGCATCCAGCCGAGGTCCCACTTGTAGTCAAACCCGAGGCCCCCCCGCTGGGCAGGCCAGGTCACATGTGGGTAGGCGCTGGAATCCTCGGCGATCAGCATACAGGCGGGGAACCGCTCCTTGAGCCCCTTGTTCATCCGCTTGAGGAACCGGATGGCCTTCTGGTTCTCGCCGCGGCTTTCGTCCCCCTGCCAGTAGAGGAGCCGGGAGACCGCGTCCACCCGCAGCCCGTCCATATGGTAGAGGTCCAGCCAGTAGGCGGCGGCGGAGTTTAAAAAGCTCGCCGCCTCCCCCCGGGAGTGGATGAAGTTCTTGCTCCCCCATTCGCTGTAGCCGACGTCGTCGTGGGGGTATTCGTAGAGGCAGGTCCCGTCGAATTTCGCAAGCCCGTAGCCGTCCAGCGCGAAATGCACCGGCACAAAATCCATCAGCACCCCGATACCCGCCTGGTGGCAGCGGTCGACAAACCTTTGCAGCTGCCACGGCTCCCCATAGCGGGAGGTGGGGGCGAAAAAGCCGGTGTTCTGGTAGCCCCAGGAGGCGTCGGCCGGGTGCTCGGAGAGCGGCATCAGCTCGATATGGGTGTAGCCGGACTCAAGGATATAGGGAATCAGCCGGTCGGCGATCTCCTCATAGGTATACCAGTCGGTTTCCCCTTCCCCCTTCTTTTTCCAGGAGCCCAGGTGCAGCTCGTAGATGTTCAGCGGGCGGTCGAAGGTGAGGGGGCGGCGGTTGAGCCAGTCGTTATCCGAAAACCGGTAGGCCCGCAGGTCGGCCACCCGGGAGGCGAAGCCCGGCCGCAGCTCCATCGAAAAGCCGTAGGGGTCGCAGTGCTCGCAGTTCCAGCCCTCTTCGGCGTAGACCACATATTTATAGAAGTCGCCGGGCTTTGCGCCGTAGTGGATATACTCCCAGACGCCGCCGCCGAGGTTTCCCATCTCCAGCTCTTCCCAGCCGGAAAAGTCCCCTTTAAGCGCCACCTTGACAGCCGCCGGGGCGTAAACCCGGAAGACAATGCCTCCCTCTACCAGATGGGCGCCAAAATATTCGTAGGCATCAAAGGCCCGGCCGGTGTAAAAATCGTGCAGATCCATATTTCCCATCCTTTCATCGGGCAGACGGAATGCAATGTTTGTCGTGTTCCCTTTAAAACCCACCGAGCGGCCAACGCACTTTCGAAGACCGGCCTCCCACGGCCGGTCTCACGCGGTAGGTGCGGGTGATACGGCCGCGTCGAACAGCGGGTCCAGGGCCCGCTAGGGTCCTGGTCCATCCAAGTGAAACTTGGCGAGTCCAGGCGAGGAGCCTGGTCGCTGCCTTAAGGGCAGCGAAACAATCATTCAAGGCCATAAAGCTGTCCCGCGCTTCACGCAAAACGCTTCCTTTTCCTTTATTATACAATAACAATTGTCAAAAAACAACTTGACAAACTCCCGGTTTTGTAAGGATAGACGGATTCCTTACAAAACTGTAACTTTTGCGCAAATTCCTCCGGCAAAGATTTGTGCATCTCGCGGAATTTAGGCGAATCTCTTGACTCTCCCACGATGGGATACTTTATAATGGAAAGCGGGTGCTTTTGCCTCAGCCCGGGCTTTCCGCCGGGAGGGAACAGCGGACCTCATAGGTCGGCGCCGCCGTATCGCTCACCTCGAGGATGGATTCCTCCTGGATGACCGTCTGGCCGTAGTCCCGGGCAAACAGGTCGGGGAAATGGGACGGCGCGGCGGCGATATCGTCTTCTTCGGTGCGCAGGAAGCGGTATCTTGCCCCCGGCAGGCGCAAAAGCCCCGGGATGTCCGGCGGCAGGGGGCCCGCCGCCTCGAGGGCGAGGAAGAGGTACCGCTCCCTTTCCCCGCCGCGGCAGAACATCACCATCCCGAGGTCGTAGCCGGGCTTCAGCCCCAGCTTTTCCACCTGTTCAAAGAGGTGGGTAATCCCCTTGTAACACTCCAGCGTCCCCAGCTTCCCGCCGTAGGGAATGGCCAGGCAGGGCTTTTCGGGCATATCCGCCTCAATCCAGCCGCCGCTCTCCTGGAGGGCGGCCCCGCGGTCAAACTCCTCCTCGATCTGGTGGAGGAACTGGAGCCGCTCCTGGATGCTCCTGATTTTGGCCCCCGCCAGCTCGGTCCCCCGGGCCAGCAGCGCCCCGTAGTGGATCTGCCGGCCGTCCTCCCCGACAAAATCGGTGAACTGCTTGAGCGGGATGCCGAGGTCGACGCAGAGCTGGATCGCGTCGACGACGTGGATCTGCGGGAAGGAGTAGTAGCGGTAGCCGCTTAACGGGTCGATATAGGCCGGGCGGAGGATGCCCAGCCGGTCGTAGTACCGCAGGGATTTGATGTGGACCCCGGTCAGTTTGGACAGGGTCCCGATCGAGATGAGTTTGCTTTTATCCAAGAAAATCCTCCTTTGGAACAGGTAAGAACGAACCCAAAAGGCTCTCATTTTGTCGAAGAAATTTTTTTGAGTATTTTTTTGGTGCTGCGCACGCTTTGTTATCAGTGGCAAAACTGTGGACAGCTTCGGAAGTACGGTAACGGAGCGCCTGGGAAGGGGCTCTGCCCCTTCCATTCCCGCAAGCCCTTTAAAAAGGGCTTGACCCTAAACTTCTGATCTTCGCACGTTTCTTTGTTACTTTAACGCCAGCGCCGATTTCCACGTTGGTGGCCGTTTGAGCGGCAAACCCGCCGCCTTCCCCTCCATGATACGTCTTTCCGGCCGGGCTGTCAACCGGCCGGAAGCGGGAATATATAGATAGAGAGAAAAGAAAGGAAAGTGAAACGTACATGGAATCCAAAAAACTATTTGCCCAGACGCGGCCGGTGAAGCTCTTCTTCATCGCCTCGATCCCCGGCGCGATCAGTATGCTGGCATCTGCCCTGTATGGGCTGTTCGACGGGATCTTCGTCGGGCAGTTTTTAGGCTCCACCGCTTTTGCGGCGGTCAACCTGGCGATGCCCTTTGTCATCATCAACTTCGCGCTGTCCGACCTGATCGGCGTCGGCTCTTCGGTGCCGATTTCCATCAGCCTGGGGCAGAAGCGGGACAAGGACGCCTGCAACATCTTTACCTGCGCGGTCATTATGATTGTCGGCACAGGCATCCTGGTCGGGACGGCGCTGTTTGGCTTTGCGCCGCTGTTTATCCGGCTGATGGGGGCGGAAGGGGAGTTCGCCGAGCTGGCGGTCATGTACCTGCGGGTCTATGCCGTCTTCTCGCCGATCACGACGATCGTCTTTGCGATGGACAACTTCCTGCGGATTTCCGGCTACATCCGGTACAGCATGTCCTTAAACGTCATGATGTCCGTTTTCTGCGCCGGGATCGAGTTCTTGATGCTGGGGGTGCTGGGCTGGAACATCTGGGCGGCGGCCCTTTCCAACTGCCTCGGCATGACCCTCTGCGCGGCGATGGCGCTGATCCCCTTCCTGCGGGGGAAGACGGTTCTGCGGTTTGTCCGGCCCCGTTTCCATATGGCGATGATCCGGCAGATTATCGCCTGCGGCCTGCCCAGCTTCCTAAACAACATTGCCGGGCGTATCACTTCGATCCTGTTAAACGCGATCCTCGTCCGGCTGGGCGGCGAGACGGCGGTGTCGATCTACGGCGCGCTGATGTATGTCGACGGGTTTGTCCAGCCGGTCATGTACGGCGCCTGCGATTCCCTCCAGCCGGCGGTCGGCTACAACTGGGGCGCCGGGAAGTTCTCCCGGGTCCGGGCGCTGGAGCGCTGCTGCTTTGTAGCGGCCGCGGTCATCTGCGGGGCGGCGGTCGCGGTGATTTCGCTCTTCCCCAGCCAGCTGGTCCACCTGTTCATGTCGGACGCGGCGGGGGATATCCTGGCGACGGCTGATTTTGCGATGCGGCTGTTCGCGCTGACCTACCTGACCCGCTGGGTGGCTTTTGCGACCCAGAGCTATATGCTGGCCATCGAGAAGCCGCTCCAGGCATCCATTATCTCGGTCTCGACGGCCCTTGTCTTCCCGCTGCTCTTGATTGCCGCCCTCTGGCCGCTGGGCCTCACCGGCATCTGGCTCAACTTCGCCGGCACGGCGGCGCTGGCGGCGGTCCTCTCCATCGTCATCCTGGTCAAGGCCCGGCCGCTGCTGAACCAGCCCGACCAGGAGCTCCCGGACACCGGAGAGGGGACGGCGTGATTGCTGCCATAAACGCAATCATAAACCAATTGAAGTTTTCCCGCCCCGTCCATCCGGCAGGGCGGGTTTTTCATGATCTGAAAACCTATTGCGCGAAGCCCCAAAATCCTGTATAATAAAACCAAAGGCAGTCCCTGCCAGAACGGAACCTTTTATTATCCCGACAGGAGGTACAAACTTATGGCAAAACTCCACAAAGATTTCCCCGCCGATTTCCTCTGGGGTGCGTCGACGTCCGCCTACCAGGTCGAGGGCGCGTCCCTCGAAGACGGCAAGGGCCCGTCGGTCCAGGACGTCAAGAAGATCCCCGAGGGCACCCCCGATTTCAAGGTCGCGTCCGACCAGTACCACCATTACAAGGAAGACATCGCGCTGATGGCCGAGATGGGCTTTAAGACCTACCGCTTCTCGATCTCCTGGTCGCGGCTGATCCCCGAGGGGACGGGTGCTGTCAACCCCAAGGGCGTCGAGTACTACAACAACGTCATCAACGAGTGCCTCAAATACGGCATCCAGCCGCTGGTGACGATGTACCACTTCGACCTGCCGGCGGCCCTCCAGGAAAAGGGCGGCTGGGGCAATCCCGAGACGGCCGACGCTTTCGTCTACTTCGCGAAGGTTATGTTTGAGAACTTCGGCGACCGGGCGAAACTCTGGCTCACCATCAACGAGCAGAACATGCTGACCCTCGCCGGCCCTGCCATCGGCACCTTCGACCCCACCGGCGTCGACAATGTCCTGAAGGAACTCTACCAGCAGAACCACTATATGATGCTGGCCCAGGCCAGGGCGATGGCCCTCTGCCATGAGATGGTCCCCGGCGGCAAGATCGGCCCCGCCCCCAACATCTCGGCCGTCTACCCCGCTTCCTGCAAGCCGGAGGACATCACTGCTGCCGACCTCTTCTCCTCCATCCGCAACTGGTTCTACCTCGATATGGCGGTCTACGGCATCTATAACCACCAGGTCATGAGCTACCTCCGCGACCACGACGCCCTCCCCGAAATCAAGGAAGGGGATATGGAGATCCTCGCCTCCGGCCACCCGGACTTCCTCGCCTTCAACTACTACTCCACCGCCACCGTCGGCGCCTTCCCGGAAGGGGAGGAAGTCCGCCCGGACGGCCCGGTCGACCAGCAGAAGAACGGCGGCGAGCCGGGCTATTACAGGCCCTTCCCCAACCCCAACCTCCTCAAGACCGAGTGGGGCTGGGAGATCGACCCCATCGGCTTCCGCAACACCTTAAACCAGGTCTACTCCCGCTACCGCCTGCCGATCATCATCACCGAGAACGGCCTCGGGGCGCACGACAAGCTGGAAGAGGACGGCACCATCCGCGACGACTACCGGATCGAGTACCTCCAGCGGCATATCGAGCAGATGCAGCTGGCGATTGACGACGGCGTCCAGATGATGGGCTACTGCCCCTGGTCGGCGGTCGACCTCATCTCCACCCACGAGGGCTTTGACAAGCGCTACGGCTTCATCTACGTCAACCGCGGCAACTTTGACCTGAAAGACCTCCGCCGGATTCCGAAGAAGTCCTTCTACTGGTATAAGAAGGTCATCGCCAGCAACGGCAAAGACCTCGCAAACGACCTGTAAGGCCCGGTGGGCCGGTGGGCCAGTGAAATTCGTTCCTGCGGAACGAGTGAAAGGTGAAATTGCCCCTGCGGGGCAGTGAAATTTGCCTTCGGCAAGTGAAGGTATCGCTTCGCGATGATTAAATAGCGGCCTGCTCTAACCCGGTTTTACCTATGAAAAAAGACGTTTTACCAGCCCTTACCGGCCGGTGAAACGTCCTTTTTTCATTTTGCCTTCTCCCGCTCCATGCAGGCGGGGATCTCCCGGCAGTCGGTGAGGCCCAGGAGGTAATCGACGGTCGTCCGGTGGATTTCCGCCAGGCGGATTAAAACCCCCGTCGGGATATCCCGGTCGCCCCGCTCATAGAGGCTGTAAGCCTGCTGGGAACAGGGGATCATCCCGGCGATCTGCCCCTGGGTCAGGTCGGCGTCTTCCCGCAGGTCGCGGATATGCTGATAGGTCATCTTATCCAGTCCTTTCCCTGATAAAACCATTGTACCCACAACAAAATGGAGTATGCACAAATTGTACATTTTGTTGTAAAAGCAAAGCGAAACAGCCCGCATGCAAACGAACACCCCCGATACCCGGCCCTGAAGCCGCGTATCGGGGGTGCTTGCTGCTCTTTTCTTTTACCAACGGGAAGAGGGGGCTTTTCAATCATCGCGAAGCGATACCTTCACTTGCCGAAGGCAAATTTCACTGCGCGAAGCGCAATTTCACCCTTCGCTCGTCCCGCAGGGACGAATTTCACTCACAAATTGTGGCAGGCGGCGAAGTGCCCGCTCTCCACCTCCCGCAGTGCCGGCGTTTCGCTCCGGCAGCGTTCGGTCGCCCGGGGGCAGCGGTCGCAGAACCGGCAGCCGGGCTTGGGGTTGATGGGGCTGGAGACCTCCCCCTGCAGATGCTGGGGGGTGTGGGTCCGGCAGTAGGCGGGGTCGGCCACCGGCACCGCCGACAGAAGCCCCTGGGTATAGGGGTGGGCCGGGCGGTCGTAGAGGGCGGCGGTATCGCCGTATTCGGCCACCGTCCCCAGGTACATGACCACCGTCCGGTCGGCGATATGCCGGACCATCGACAGGTCATGGGTGATGAAAAGGTAGGTCAGGTCCAGTTCCCGCTGGAACCGCATCAGCATGTTGACC
>DVHA01000105.1 GCA_018712425.1 Candidatus Faecivivens stercoravium
GTCCGCTCCTCGGCATCCCCGGCGACTTCAATGCCGAGGGTGTAGCGGAGGGGGGAGGAGCCGTTTGCGTAGGTTTCCGCCTGCATCTCGAAGACCTGCTCGAGGGTGTCCATCGAGTCGACGACGAGGAAGTGGGCGTTCAGCATCACTTCGGTCGCGTCCCAGGTGGAGATCGGGAAGTCGGAGAGGTTTTCTTTGACGGTAAAGGAGAGGCTGTCGACGGTCACGTCGGTGTAGGTCTGGCCGGTGGAGGCGTAGGAGAGGACCTCGCCGGGGGCGAGGGTTTTGTTCTCGCCGGTGAGGGCGTTGTAGTCCTCGAGGGTGGTGAAGCCCATCGCGGTGAGGTAGAAGTCGCCACCGACCGAACGGTCGCAGGTGTAAACGCCTTTTGCCGTCTCGGCGACGGTGAAGGTGACCGAGTGGAATTGGTCTTCCTTTTCGATCTCGTAGCCGCCTTCTACAAGGGCATTATGGGCGGCGTCGTAGACCAGCCGGTCGTCCCCTTCGGCCGCCGGGTGGAACGAATCGTCAAAGTAGTTGTTGAGGGCCAGTTCCGCCTGGATTTCGTAGGGGTACTGGGTGTAGACGACGTCCCCGATGCCGGTGTAAAGGGAGACGGTGGTGGAGATGGTGACCAGCACCATCGTCGCGAGGATGCAGATATTGGCCATGCCGACGGCGTTCTGCTTCATCCGGAAGAGGGGGCCGGAGACGGCGGTAAAGGGGCCGGGCTTATAGTAAAAGGACTTCTTCTTCCGCAGGAGCTTCAAAACCGCGACGCTGACGGCGGTGAAGAGGCAGTAGGTGCCGATGATGACCAGGATGACGGCGATGAAAAAGAGGAGGAGGGCGTCCAGCGGGTTCTGGGTGGTGACGGCGATCGTGTAGCCGCCGCCGAGGCAGAGGATGCCGAAGATGGCCAGCAGCCAGCGGGATTTCGGCTCCCGTTCCCCTTCGTTTGAGGAGTGGAGCAGCTCGACCGGGCTGGATTTGGCGACGCCCCAGATGTTGGAGACGAGGCAGAAGAGGTAGTCGGCCGCCAGCATCCCGGCGGTGAGGACGATCGCCCCGCCGCTTATGGAGAAGCCCATCGGCACCCCGAAGGAGAGCACCTGGGCGAGGATTAAGAGGGCCAGCTTGGAGAATAAAATCCCGATGCCGAGGCCGAAGATGAGCGAGACGATCAGCAGGATGGCCGTCTCAAAGGCCATCAGCACCGCGATGTTGCCCTTTTGGAGGCCCAGGATGTTGTAAAGGCCCAGTTCCCGGCGGCGGCGCTTGATGATAAAGGAGTTGGCAAAGCGGATGATGAAAAAGGAGAAGAAGATCATGACGTAGACGCCGAGCCACATGAAGGTGCGGACGTAGTCCGCACCCGGCATCTCGTCGACCATCCTGTCCATGCAGAGGTAGCCGACGATGTAGCTCATCGCCGCCGTGCCGGCGCAGCAGAGGAGGTAGGGGAGGTAGAAGCGGCGGTTCCGGAGGATGTTGCCGCCCGCCATTTTCAGGTAGAAGAAGATCCGGCGCATCAGTCGGCCACCTCCCCGTGGGCGGTGGCGAGGGTCAGGGCATCGGAAATCTGCTGGAACATCTCCTCTTCCGAAGCCGAGCCGCGGTAGAGCTGGTGGTAGACCTCGCCGTCCCGGAGGAAGAGCACCCGGCCCGCCCGGCTGGCCGCCCGGACCGAGTGGGTGACCATGACGATCGTCTGGCCGCCTTTGTTGATCCGGCCGAAGAGGGAGAGGAGGGCGTCGGAGGCCCTTGAGTCAAGCGCCCCGGTCGGCTCGTCCGCTAAGACCAGCTGGGGGCGGGTGATCAGGGCGCGGGCGACGGCCGCCCGCTGCTTCTGGCCGCCGGAGACCTCGTAGGGGTACTTTTTGATGAGGTTCGCGATGCCGAGCATCTCTGTGAGCGGGATCAGCCGTTCGTGCATCTCCTTATACTTTTTCCCCTCGAGGACGAGGGGGAGGAGGATGTTGTCTTCAAGGGTGAAGGTGTCCAGCAGGTTAAAATCCTGGAAGACAAACCCCAGGTTGTCCCGGCGGAAGGCCGCCAGCTTCCGTTCGGGAAGTTTGGAGAGGGGGGTGTCCCCGAGGATGACCTCCCCGGCAGTCGGCCGGTCGAGGGCGGCGAGGATGTTTAACAGGGTCGTCTTGCCGGAGCCGGACTCGCCCATGATCGCGACGAACTCGCCCTCTTCGACCGAGAAGCTGACGTCGTGCAGCGCCTCGACCTGGGCGCCGCCCAGGCGGGTGACGTAGATTTTTTGCAGATGGCTGATGGTGAGAAGAGCCATGTCGATTCCTTCCTTTCAGGGGGTGTTTCCTTGTGATGGCTTTATTATAGCATACCCCGCGGGCGGCTTCCATCGACTTGGCTTACATTTTGGGGCGGTGGCTTACGTTTTTGAAAGGTTGGGGGTGGCCTGCAAGGGGGGACCTTCAGCGTTTTTTATCCTGGCCATGCAGGCGGGGCCGCACCCCCATTTTGCGTATCCGAAGCCCGTCCCGCCCGGCACGGAAATCAATTTTCGTCTTTATGGCATTGGATGTTGGTTTCGCTGCCCTTATGGCAGCGACAAAGTTTCACTTTGATGGACCAAAGGCTCTGCCTTTGGAATTCGCCAGGACCCTCGCGGGCCCTGGACCCGCTGTTCGACGCGGCGTGAGTTGCCCGAACCAGCCGTGTGAGACCGGCCGTGGAAGGCCGGTCTTCGGAAAGCGGTTGGCCGCTCGATGGGTTTCAAAAAACGTG
>DVHA01000012.1 GCA_018712425.1 Candidatus Faecivivens stercoravium
CGGATATCAAACGCCTCTGCCCCGGCGCCATCGTAACGCCCGGCCTTGCCATCCACGGTTCCTGCGCCGCCAAGGCGGAGGGGGACATCCGGAACTGGCTGAACCTGTAAACCGTTGCACCCTTGACGATATAAAAATGGAGGAATGGATTATGGTACCCGAAAATTTCAGCGTATTTCCCATCGGCAATAAAAACGACGCCTATGCCCAGTACTTCAGCGGCCAGAGCTACCTCTGCCCGCTGACGACCGAAAGGGTCTTTATCGGCAACGTCACCTTCGAGCCCGGCTGCCGCAACAACTGGCACATCCACCACGCCAAAGCAGGCGGCGGCCAGATCCTTCTCTGCACCGCCGGCCGCGGCTGGTACCAGGAGTGGGGGAAACCCGCGCAGGAGCTGCACCCCGGCGACGCCGTCGTCATCCCGGCGGGGGTCAAGCACTGGCACGGGGCGGCGAAGGACAGCTGGTTCGCCCATCTGGCGGTCGAGGTACCCGGTGAGGAGACGGGGAACGAATGGCTGGAGCCGGTCGATGACGAACAGTATGGGAAGCTGGATTGACAGGCTGAAAGTTGTTGGATATTTTTCCTGATGATTGTTTGGGTGCTGCGCACGCTTCGTTATCAGTGGCAAAGCTGTGGCCAGCTTCGGAAGTACGGAAGGTGAGAGCCTGCCAAGGAGCTCTGCTCCTTGGATTCTCGCAAACCCTTTAAAAAGGGTTTGATCCTAAACTTCTGATCTTCGCCCGTTTCTTTGTGATTGAAGCGCCAGCGCCGGTTGTTAGGCTGTGAAAAGTAAATCCTGAAAACGAAAAGGAGAGGTTTTAATATGAAGATGACCGAAAGAGCAAAAGAAAACCACCGCCGCCTGTTCGGAACCGAACTGCCGCCCCTCAGCCAGACCGACCCCGAGTTTGCCGAACGGCTGTCCAACTTCCTGCTGGACGAGGTGCCGGCCCAGAGTAAGCTCTCCGACCGCACCCGGATGCTGGCGATCCTGGCGGCGCTCCTCGGCTGCCAGGGGCTCGATGAATTCAGGCGGATGCTGCCGGCGGCCTTAAACCTCGGCGTCACCCCGGTCGAGGTCAAAGAGACCGTCTACCAGGCGACCGCCTACCTCGGCATCGGCCGCACCTACCCCTTCCTCGGGGCGGTCAACGAGATCCTCTTAAGCCGCGGCGTCTCCCTCCCGCTGGAGCCCCAGGCGACCACCACCCTCGAAAACCGGGTGGAGATGGGCGAACAGGCCCAGGTGGACATCTTCGGCGAACACATGAAAGGGTTTGCGGAGTCCGGCCCCGAAGAGTCGAAGCATATCAACCGCTGGCTCTCCGGCAACTGCTTCGGCGACTACTACACCCGCGGCGGGCTGAACTACCAGGACAGGGAGATGATCACCTTCTGCTTCATCGCCGCCCAGGGCGGGTGCGAGCCGCAGCTGGTCTCCCACGCCGCCGGGAATATGAAGGTCGGCAACGACAAGGCCTTCCTCATCGACGTCGTCTCCCAGTGCCTGCCCTATATCGGCTACCCCCGGAGCCTGAACGCCCTCCGGTGCGTCAATGAAGCGGCAAAATAAACCGGCTAAATTCATTTTTATATTTCAGGAGTTGTGTCCCGTGTCTTTTTTGAGGAAACTGATTGAGCCCAGAAACCCCATCCCCCTCTCCCGCCAGCGGTTTGACAACCGTGTCCTGGCGAAGCTGATCCTGCCGATCATCGGCGAACAGTTCCTGGTCGTCCTGGTCGGTATGGCCGACACCCTGATGGTCAGCTACGCCGGTGAGGCGGCGGTGTCAGGGGTCTCGCTGGTCGACCAGCTGAACAACGTCTTTATCCTCGTCTTCACCGCCCTCGCCTCGGGCGGCGCCGTCGTCGCCAGCCAGTATGTCGGCCGCGGTGACCGGGAAAACGGCGAGGCCGCCGCCGGACAGCTGGTGATGAGCGTCACCGCCGTCGCCGTCCTGCTGACCGCCGTCACCCTGCTCGCCGGGCAGCCGATCTTCCGGGCCCTCTTCGGGGCGGTGGAACCGGCGGTCCACGAGGCCGGGATGGAATACCTGCGGATTACCGCCTGCTCCTTCGTCCCGCTGGCGGTTTACAACGCCTGCGCCGGGCTCTACCGGAGCATGGGCAAGACCCGGGAGCTCCTCTACGTCTCCATCGCGATGAACGCGATCAACGTCGCCGGCAACGCCATCGGCGTCTTCGCCCTTCATGCCGGGGTCGCCGGCGTCGCCTATCCGACGCTCCTTTCCCGCGTATTTGCGGCGGTGGTGATGCTGGTCCTCGCTTCTAACCGTGAAAATGTCCTCCATCTGCGGCTGCGGTCGGTTCTCCGCTTTGACGGGGCGATGCTCCGCCGGATTTTCCGGATTGCCGTCCCCAATGGAGTCGAAAGCGGCCTCTTCCAGCTCTCGAAGGTGGCGCTGAGCTCGATTGTCGCGATGTTCGGCACCGTCCAGATCGCCGCCAACGGCGTCGCCCAGAGCTTCTGGTCGGTGGCGGCCCTCTTCTGCACCGCGATGGGCCCCGCCTTTATCACCGTCATCGGCCAGTATATGGGGGCCGGGGACGCCGAAGGGGCCGACTACTATATGAAGAAGCTGCTGCGGCTGACCTATATCGGGGCGGTCAGCTGGAACACCCTCTTCTTTATCCTGACCCCGGCCCTGCTGATGCTCTACGACCTGGGCGCCGAGACGGTTTCGCTCGTCATCCTCCTCTGCGCCATCCACAACCTCTTCAACGCCCTTTTCTGCCCCGTCGCCTTCAGCCTTTCCAACGGCCTCCGGGCGGCCGGGGACGTCACCTTCACCATGGTTTCGTCCATCTTCTCGACCGTCGTCTGCCGGGTCATCCTGTCGGTCCTGTTCGGCATCGTGTTCCAGCTGGGGGTTGTCGGCATCGCGCTGGCGATGGTCAGCGACTGGGGGATTAAAGCGGTTATGATTGCCGTCCGCTACCGGCACGGCAAATGGAAGCAGTTTAAAGTAATCTAAGACTGTCGAAAAACAAGTTTGGTGGAAACGTAAGAATCGGCGCTGGCGTTAACGTAATAAAGAAACGTGCGAAAAATCAAAAGTTTTACTCGATTTTTTTCAAAAAATCGCGGGAATGGAAGGGGCAGAGCCCCTTCCCAGGCGTTCACCTGCCGTACTTCCGAAGCCGACCACAGCTTTGCCGCTTATAACGAAGCGTGCGCAGCACCCAAAAAATGATAAAAAAATAATGAACCAAAACAAAGGAGGACCCATCCATGGAAACCAAATCCTACAAAACCATCACCCTCTCCCGCCTGGGGATGGGGAACATGCGCCTGCCGACCGAAGGGGACGCGCCGGGCGCGCCGATCGACTACGCAAGAGCTTCCGAGATGATCGACAAGCTGATGAAGAGCGGGGTCAACTACTACGACACCGCCTACGTCTACCACAGCGGCGAGTCGGAGAAATTCCTCGGCGACACGATGAAGAAATACCCCCGCGACAGCTACTGCCTCGCGACCAAATACTTCATCCAGGCCGACCCCGACTACAAAAAGGTTTTTGAGGAACAGCTGGCCCGCCTCCAGACCGACCACATCGACTTCTACCTGATCCACGGCATCTTCGATACCACCTACCAGCAGTACATCGACTCCGGCTGCATCGAGTACTTCGCCGAACAGAAGCGGCTGGGCAAAATCCGCTACCTCGGCTTCTCCAGCCACGCGAAACCGGAACACCTTGCTACCTTCGCCGACTACCGCGACTGGGATTTCGCCCAGATCCAGCTGAACTACTTCGACTGGTTCTACGGCACCGCCAAGGCGGAGTACGAAGAGCTCCAGAAGCGGAACATCCCGATCATGGTCATGGAACCGGTCCGGGGCGGGCGGCTCGCCTCCCTGACGCCCGAGACCGAGGCCCGGCTGAAAGCGGCCCATTCCGACTGGAGCATCGCCTCCTGGGCGCTAAGGTGGGTGCGGACCCTCCCGCAGGTGCAGGTGGTCCTCAGCGGCATGTCCACCCTTTCCCAGGTGGAGGACAACCTCGCCACCTTCTCCGACCTAACCCCTCTCTCGGACGCCGACAAACAGCTGCTGGAAACGGTCTGCGAGCAGTTCCACACCCAGGTCCGGGTGCCCTGCACCGCCTGCCGCTACTGCTGCGACGGATGTCCGGTGAAGATCAACATTCCCGAATTCCTCAAGGTCTACAACCGCTATAAGGTCGACGGCCCCAGAGGGATTAAAGAGGCGATCGCCGCCGTCCAGTCGGAGGGCACCCCCGCCGACTGCATCGCCTGCGGCAGCTGCACCGGCCACTGCCCCCAGTCGATCGACGTCCCGACCGTTATGGCCGAGATGGCGGGGCTGATGTAAAGCGCGGGGCGCTTTACAGTGAAATCCGGCTTTGGCCGGGTGAAATTGCGCGATGCGCAGTGAAATTGGCCTTCGGCCAGTGAAATCTGCCCCTGCGGGGCAGGTGGACTTTCCGGAAGGCGGAGGCTGAACCTGCCTTCCGGAAATTTTGTAAGACAAATGTAAGGGTTTTCCCCGAATTAAAGGAGTGGCATTTAGTATGGAAAAGGCAACCGTTTATTTCACCAAAGAAATCACCCCCGAGGCGCTGATCCGCATCTACGAGGCGGCTGGCCGGGAGCTGAAAGGGAAAGTCGCGGTCAAGCTGTCGACCGGCGAGCCCGGCGGCCACAACTTCTTAAACCCCCAGCTGATCAAAGGGCTGGTGCAGAAGCTTTCGGGCACCATCGTCGAGTGCAACACCGCCTACGGCGGCAAGCGCAGCAACAACAAGGACCACTGGCAGACCTTTAAGGACCACGGCTTTATGGACATCGCCCCCTGCGACCTGATGGACGAGAACGGGGACATGGCCCTGCCGGTCAAGGACGGCTTCCACCTGGACAAAAACTACGTCGGCGAACACCTCAAAAACTACGACTCGGTGCTGATCCTCTCCCACTTCAAGGGCCACGCGATGGCGGGCCTCGGCGGGGCGCTGAAAAACATGTCGATCGGCATCGGCTCCGCCCGCGGCAAGATCAACATCCACACCGCCGGCGCTTCCCTCACCGACTTTGCCGCCTGCTTCTCGATGGAGCAGGATAAGTTCCTCGAATCGATGGCGGACGCCGATCTCGCCGTCATGGACTACGTCGGCCGGGAAAACCTCCTCTACATCAGCGTCGCCAACCGGCTGTCGGTTGACTGCGACTGCGACTCCCACCCGGCGGAACCGGAGATGGCCGATATCGGCATCTTCGCCTCGACCGACCCGGTCGCCCTCGACCAGGCCTGCGTCGACGCCGTCTATAACTCCCCCGACCCCGGCAAAAAGGCGCTGATCGAGCGGATGGAGTCCCGCCACGGCATCCATACGATTGAAGCCGCCGCGGAACATGGCCTTGGCAGCCGGGAGTACGAGATCGTCGAGATTTGAGTGAAACATGAACAGGAAGGGAACGCCGCACAGTTTCCCTCTCTGTTTAGCATCCCGGAAAGGGTAGGGGATTGCCCGTCTTCCTTCCGGGAAGCTTTTTCTTTAAATTAGAGAAGCCCTGCCGGAAGCTTTCTTTCCAGCAGGGCTTTCTGACTGTCGAAAAACAAGTTTTGCTGAAACATAAGAATCGGCGCTGGCGTTAAAGCGAAGAAGAAACGTGCGAAGAAATAAAAGTTTTACTCGATTTTTTTCAAAAAATCGCGGGAATGGAAGGGGCAGAGCCCCGGCGTCCGGATAGAATCCGGACACCTGAAAAACCGCTTGCCGGCCGTACGGCGCGGCCGGCATTTCCCGCAGGCGGGAAACCGCGCTTTTTCACAGGTTGTACGCCTATTTTTCGTTGCAGCGCATCGTCCACCTTTCCGGAAGGCGATAACCTCAGAAAATTGTGATTTCGTGCTCCGCACGAAATGCGGGCCATGCCGTACGGCCCGCAAACAATTTTCTAAGGGCTTGCGAAGCAAGACCGGTGTGCAGCAGCACCCAAAAAATACTCAACAAAGACTTTTTCGACAAACTGAAAGCCCTGCCGGAAGTAAACCTTCCAGCAGGGCTTCTTTCCTATTCAGTTTCAGCCGCAGTTTCGACAGCCTTCCCGCCGCTGCTTTTCGCTTCCAGCCGGGAAATCAGCCAGATCACCACAAACCCGGCCGCCAGCATGAGCGGGCAGGAGAGCCAGCCCCATCCCGACGGGATCCCGGGGAAGATCTCGGCCACCGACGCTAGCATGAACCCCAGGATAATGAGGTAGGTTCCCTGGGGGTACCGGTTCATCGCCGTCTCGAGGATCTTGGTGGTCAGGATGACCCCCAGCGCCAGCCCCAGCCCCAGCGGGATTAAAAAGGGGAAGTAGAGGTCCCCAATCGCCTTCATCGTCTCGTCGTATAGCCCCAGCATCAAAAGCAGGTAGCTGACGCTGATCCCCGGCAGCACCAGCGCCACCGCCGCGATGAACCCCGCCGCCATCAGCAAAAGGAAGCTTACCGCCCCCGCCTGCATCTCCGAGTCGGCCACCAGCCCGCTCGGCAGCAGCGAGAGGGCCGAAACAATCAGCACCCCGACCAGTACATAGACCGGCTGTTTCCAGTGGAAGCGGGCCACCTTCGCCTCCCGGAAGATCATCGGCACACATCCGGCCACCGCCCCGATGAAAAAGTAGAGCATCGGCATCCGCCACAGCTCGATGAGTTTGGAGAGGGGGTTCGCGAACAACAGCGCCCCGACCCCGCCGCCGAGGGCGAAGGTCACCAGGAAGAGGAAACTTTCCCGCTTATGTTTAAAGAAGGAGCTGACCGAGCTGACCAGCCGGTCGTAAACCCCCAGGATCATCGCCATCGAACCGCCGCTGACCCCCGGCACCAGCATCGTGCCGCCGACCACCATCCCTTTGCAGAAGGTCAGCAGCGATCCCCGCAGCCCCTCGTTTTTCTGGTTCATTGCA
>DVHA01000106.1 GCA_018712425.1 Candidatus Faecivivens stercoravium
TCTCAGAACAACTCTGGCGATGTTTCCATCGCTAAATGTTCTTACGAAATTACTTTTTTGGAATCTCTCAAAAGAAAAATTCCGGGTTCGTTCGTTTCGCACATTCGATATTGTTTAATTTTCAAGTTCCTCATATCCGCTACCGGCAAACCGGTTCGCGACTCTGTCTCGTTGACAGCTTATTTATTCTACCACAGCTTTTTCCATTTGTCAAGAGGTTTTTGAAAATTTCTTTTCGGAAGTTTTCGAAGCGCTCCGCGCTTCTAATCTTCCGAAAGGTTTTCAAAGTCCTCTGAGCCCTGGATTTATCTGGGGTAGTGTCTCCGGAGGAGTGACACTCTCTCGCGGCGACTTGCTAATATTACCACATGCCGGCGCGTTTGTCAACAGGAAAAACGAACTTCGTCGAAATAGATAATTCCGCCCGGCAATTTGTCAATTTTTGCCGCTATATTTCTGACATCCTTCCGGTGCCTCCCCTTCCTGAAGGATGGCGCGATATAATTTCCTCCATTGTTTCAGGCATATTCCTCCTATTTTCCTTCCCTTCCCGGCTTTTTTCGTTTATTTCCGTCATCACCGCCAGTATTTGGTCACAATTTCGCCACAAAATGAGAGAAGCCGACAAACTTGCCTTCCCTTTTCCAAAAGCTATTGACTTAAATGTATAGAATGCTATATAATAAGGAAGGTATAAAATGACAAATTGTCACCATTTCAGAAAGGATGATGCATTACATGGCAGAAAAAACCGCGGCGTCCGCCGCACCGGAACAAAACAAAATGGGCGTAATGCCGATTGGCAGACTGCTCCTCTCAATGGGCCTCCCGATGGTCCTTTCGATGCTGGTACAGGCGCTGTACAACATCGTCGACAGCCTTTTCGTCGCACGGGTCAGCGAAGCGGCCCTGACGGCGGTTTCAATGGCCTTCCCGGTCCAGAACTTCATGATCGCGGCGGTCAGCGGCATGGCGGTCGGCGTCAACTCGCTGCTTTCCCGCAGCCTGGGCGAGCGGAACATCGAGCGCGCCAACCGGGCGGCCAACGCCGGCATCATCCTTTCCTTTTTAACGATGCTGCTGTTTCTGCTGTTCGGCATCTTTGGGGCGGAGGCGTTTTTCCGGCTCCAGACGACCGACGCGGAGATCATCCGGCAGGGGACCGATTATGTCCGGATCTGCTGCATCCTCTCCTTCGGCAGCTTCGGCCAGATCATTTTTGAGCGGCTGCTCCAGTCGACCGGGATGGCGCACCTGTCGATGGCGAGCCAGATGACCGGCGCGATCGCCAACATCATCCTCGACCCGATCATGATCTTCGGCTATTTCGGCTTCCCGCGGATGGAGGCGGCGGGGGCGGCGCTGGCGACGGTCATCGGACAGATCCTCGCCTGCTGCATCGGCCTTGTCTTAAACCTGAAGTACAACAAGACCCTGACCATCAACATTAAAAAGTACTGGCTGGACAAGTCCACCGTCTGGGAGATCTACCGGGTCGGCCTGCCGTCGATTGCGATGCAGTCGGTCGGTTCGGTGATGAACATGGCGATGAACATGATCCTGATGGGCTTTACCTCGACGGCGACGGCGGTTTTCGGCGTCTATTATAAGCTCCAGAGCTTCGCGGTCATGCCCGTCATCGGGATGAACAACGCTATGATCCCGATCATCGCCTACAACTACGGCGCCCGCAAAAAGGAACGGATTACCAAGACCATCAAGCTGAGCGTCATCTGCGTGCAGATCTTCCTCTGGGTGGTCACGGCGATTTTCCTGCTGGCCCCGGAACTGCTGCTGCGGATGTTCGACGCGTCGGAAAACATGCTGGCGATCGGCGTCCCCGCCCTGCGGACGATGGGGCTGAACTTCCTGGTCTGCGGCGTCTGCATCTGCGCCAGCGGCGTCTTCCAGGCGCTGGGCAACGGCGTGTACAGCCTGATCGTCTCGGTCATGCGGCAGCTGGTGGTCTTGATCCCGCTGGCCTGGCTGATGAGCCTCACCGGCAACATCGAGCTGGTCTGGATCTCCTTCCCGGCGGCCGAGCTGATGAGCCTGGCGGTCAGCGTCTTCTTCCTCCGGAAGATCTTCAAGGAAAAACTGGGACAGATGGAATAAATGGTTAAGCGGCGGGTCAATCCGCCGCTTTTGTTTTTATCTAATAATAACGATGCTTTGAGCATTAAATATCTATTTCGCTGCCCTTAAGGCAGCGACAAAGTTTCACTTTGATGGACCAAAGGCTCTGCCTTTGGAATTCGCCAGGACCCTCGCAGGCCCTGGACCCCGATTTGCCGGCATCCGTTCCCGCAGGACAGGGGTCAGCAGACGATACGCTTCGGCCCCGCTCAAAGCCCCATCAGGACAGCAGGTACACCGAAAAGGTCGTCCCTTTGCCCATCTTGGACCTGACGCTGATATACCCCTGCTGGCGGGTGACAATGCCGTTTGCCAGGTAAAGCCCCAGGCCGACCCCCTCCTCGGAAGCGGTCTCCGGCGCCCGGTAAAACCGCTTGAAGACGTCGTGGTAGTGTTCCTCGGGGATGCCGGGGCCGGTATCGGTGATGTCGATGCGGGTATAAAACTGCCAGGGCCGGACGGTGACCAAAACCCGGCCGGGGGCGGGGGTGTACTTGACGGCGTTGTCGAGGATGTTGCCCAGCGCCTCGGCCGTCCATTTGGGGTCGTGGCGGACGGTGATCTCAGGGTCACAGTCGGCCTCCAGCTCGATCCCCTTCTCCTCCGCCCCGGCCCAGACGGCGCTCATCGCCCGGGCGATGGTGTCCGCGAGGTTTGCCTCTTCCGGATGGAGGGTGAAGGTGCCGGTTTCGAGGCGGGACATCTTGATGAGCGACTGCATCAGGAAGTCCAGCTTGTCCAGCTGCCCCTCCATCGTCCCTAAAAATTCCGCCTGTTTTTCCGGCGGGAGGGCGTGGCGGCGGAGGATGCCGGTGAACATCTTCAGGTTCGCGACCGGCGTTTTGACCTGGTGGGAGATATCGCTGACCAGGCCCTGGATGGTCTGTTTGTCCCGTTCGCTCTGGCGGCGGCCTTCGCTCATGATGTCGTAATACTGGAGCAGCTTCCCCTGCACCCTGGCGGTCAGCGAATCCTCATAGGGCCGGTAGTTTTCCGGCTCCCGGCCGGCGATCAGCGCGTCCAGCGTCTCACAGAGGTCGTCGGCGAAGAGGGACGCCTGCCGCCGCTGGAGGCCGGCCCACAGAAGGGCGGCCAGGCAGATGCCGCCGCAGAGGGCGAGCGCCCCCCAGCGCACCCCCGCCCAGGGGACGCTCCGCCACAGCAGGGCCACCAGGGCGAGAAAGAGCGCCGCCGTCAGCAGGAGGAGGACACGGCTGGCAATCGTGAGGCTTTTTTGTTTCATCGTCTCCCTCCCGTCCAGATGTAGCCCATCCCCCGCACCGTCCGGATGTAGGAATGGGCGTCGTCCTCGATCTTCCCCCGGAGGCGGTTGACGGTGACGGTCAGGGTGTGGTCGTCGATGAAGTTGCCGGCGCTGTCCCACAGCCGGTCGAGCAGCAGCTGGCGGGTGAGGACCTGACCGGCGTTTTCGGTCAGCACCCGCAGCAGTTTGTACTCGTTGGGGGTGATCGAGAGGGTCTCGCGCCCGCGGGAGGCGGTGAGGGCGGAGAAGTTGAGGGTCAGATACCCGTCCGACCAGATTTCGCCCGGTTTTTCGGTTTTTTTCAGATGCCGCAGGGCGACTTCCACCCGGCGCAGCAGGATCTGCATATTGAAAGGCTTGGTGATGTAGTCCTCGGCGCCGAGGTCGAAGCCGGAGAGGACGTCCGACTCGAGGTCGTTGGCGGTGAGGAAGATGACCGGGAGGCCGGGGAAGCGGGACTTGATCTCCCGGCAGAGGTCAAAGCCGCTGCCGTCGGGGAGGTTGACGTCCAGGAGGGCGAGGTCAAAAGACCCTTCTTCCAGCAGCTGGAGCGCTTTTTTGCAGGTGTAGGCGGCGACCGAGAGGTAGTCGTGGGCGTCCAGCTCGAAACAGAGCCCGGCGCTGAGGGCAAGGTCGTCTTCGACAACCAGTATTTTCATAAGCTTGTTCCTTTCGGGATGGGATTTTTGGGGGAATACCCCGAACGGTATTATTATATTGCAAAACCGGGGGAAAAACAAGACGGGACAGGGGGACGGCTTCGTGGAAATCGGTTTTCGGCGGCGCGCCGCGATTCGAACCCCGCGCCAATGCTCTTAAAGCGCCCCTTAACGGCAAAAAGGCGCCCCCGGAAGGCAGACGCTCTCCCGGGGGCAGCCTTTACGCTTTAGCGGCTACGAGGCTTTGTTATTTCATCGAGCTTTCGTAGGATTCGATCATCTTTTTGACCATCTGTCCGCCGATCGAGCCGGCCTGACGGGAGGTGAGGTCGCCGTTATAGCCCTGCTTCAGGGGGACGCCGACTTCGTTTGCGGCCTGCATCTTGAACTGTTCCATCGCGTTCTTGGCTTCCGGGACAACGATCTTGTTACCACTGGTCATAATCATTTTTCCTTTCTCGAATGAGTTTGATTTGAGAACCGTCCGGACGGCTAACCGTATATGGACTGTTCTCCGCACGCGTGCCAGCTGTATTCAAAACGCCTTTCAGGCGGTGGTCTGCCGGCGGTCATCCTCCGGCAGGTTTTTTGCCGCCGTTTCCGGCGACAACCCTATTTTGACCGGAGAGCCAAAAGTTATGCGCGAAGGTTGTCGGAAAATAATGGACGGAACCGCGCCAAAAACTTCAGACGCATTTTTTATTTCATGATAAACGCACAAAATCCCCCTGTGCCGAAACACAGGGGGATTTCCCATCTTATTTCGCGTAGATCACATAGCCCTCTTTCCGGGGTTTGGCGGGCGCCTCTTCAACCGGGTAGCCGAGGATGCAGTTGCCGATCCCCTTGTAGCTCTCCGGGACGCCCCAGGCTTTCATCATCGCCTTCCCCTCTTCCGAATCGAAGACCTCGCGGGCGCGGTGGACCCAGCAGCTGCCGAGGCCGGCCGCATGGGCGGCGTTTAAGAGGTTGCCCATGACCAGGCTCCCGTCCTCGACGAAGGTCCCGCGGGAAGAATCGGCGAAGACAATCAGCAGCGTCGGCGCGCCGTAGAAGGGATGGCCGTCGGGATTGCCCATGACGCCGCCGTTTAAGCGCTCGATTTTGGCGATCGTCTCCGGGTCCTGGACAACGACGATCAGCGGGTTCTGGGTGCCCATCGCGGTCGGCGCCCAGGTGCCGGCTTCCAGCACCGCGTCCAGTTCTTCCTTCGTAATCTGCCGGGATTCGTACTTGCGGCAGCTGCGGCGGGTTTTCAGCGATTCGAGAACAGCATTGGTCATGGTAAACATCCTTTCGTTGTGGGTCTATGGGAAAAATGGGTTTGCGTTTTTCTCAAAGTTATATGATTTAATGAAAACTTCAAGGGACGCACACCCCCACAAGGTTCCCTCTTTGCGGAAGCTGGCCGCGAAGCGGACTGAAGGAGTCGGCATCATCGCGGCAGCGGGAGGCCGTAAAGTTTTTGGCGTTTCCGGTTCCGCCTGTAACGCCACACACCCGCCATCTTCGATGACACCTTCCTCGGGGAGGGAGGCTTTTTATGCTTCCCTGAAAGTGTGCATCGCATCGGATATCTTGCACGCTATATTATACCAAATCCCGCTGTTTTTGTCAACCCTGCCCGTCGCAAAGATAGTTGACCGCGCCGACCGCCTCGCCGTCCCGGTAATAGACCCGGGGGACCCGCTTGCCGATCAGGCAGAAGAGCTCATAGCTGATGGTGCCGGCGTAGCCTGCCAGCTCGTCGAAGGTGACCTCCTCTTCCCCGTCCCGGCCGACGATTGTGACGATGTCGTCCTCCTTGACATCTGGGATGCCAGTGACGTCGACCATAATCTGGTCCATGCAGACGCTGCCGACCACCTTTGCCCGGCGGCCGTGGATCAGGACGCTCGCCTTGCCGCCCATGCAGCGGAGGTAGCCGTCGGCGTAGCCGATCGGGACAGTGGCGATGACCCGCTCGTCCGGCGTGACATAGTGGCGGCCATAGCTGACCGGGTTGCCGCCGTGGAGGGATTTGACCATCGTCACGACCGAACGGATGGAAAGGACCGGCTGGAGGGGGAGGGCGCAGCCTTCCTTCGTGTCGACCGGCATCCCGTAGAGGATGATGCCTGCCCGGACATAGTCGTAATGGCAGTCCCGCTCGTTTTCGATGCCGGCGGAATTCTGGAGGTGGTGGCAGGAAAACCGGATCCCTTCGGCCTCCAGCGCCTTCACCGTCCGGTCGAACCGCACCCGCTGGAGGGCGGTGTAATCCTCGCCCGCCTCGGTGATATCGTCGGCGGAGGAGAAGTGGCTGAAAACCCCCTCCATCCTCAGGCCCGGCAGCGCCACCGCCTGGCGGATTTCCGGGCGGGGGTCAAAGTCCTCCCGGATGACAAACCCGATCCGGCCCATGCCGGTGTCGAGCTTCAAATGGGCGCGAACGGTGACGCCGTCCCGGGCGGCCTGGCGGCTCAGGGATTCGGCGTAAGGGAGGGAATGGACCGTCTGGATGATGTTATATTTTGCGAGGTCGCCCGCCCGCCGCCAGGGGGTCGGCCCCAGCACCAGGATCTCCCCCGCCACCCCATGGCGACGGAGGGAAAGGGCTTCCTCGAGGTTAGAAACGGCAAAGAAACGGATGCCGAGGCTTTCCAGCTCGGCGGCGATGTACTGGTCGCCGTGACCGTAGGCGTCCGCCTTGACGACGGCGATGATGCCGGTGCCCGCCGGGAGGGCGGAGCGGATTGCCGCGACATTCGATTTCAAAGCGTCGAGATCGATCTCGGCCCAGGTGCGTTTTAAAAACTCCATGGTTATCGGGTCCTTTCTGGATGGATGGGGGTTATCCCTCCACAAAAACATATTTTTCGTAAAATTTTAGAAAATCACTCCACAAACCGCCGGGAATGTGGTATAATGCTTTTTATTATAACAATACAAACTTTCCAAACGTCCAGCCAACGTCCCGAAGACCGTTCGCTTGACGAACGGTTCACACACGGGGGAGCGGGAGATACGGCCGCGTCGAACAGCGGGTCCAGGGCCCGCAAGGGTCCTGGTCCGTCCAGGCGAAGCTTGGTCCCATCCAAGGGGAACCCTTGGTCGCTGCCTTAAGGGCAGCGAAATAAACATTCAATGCTTCAAATATTGTATTGTTATAGGAACAGTTCCGTTATTTTAAAGGAAAAAGAGAGGTGAACCGGATGGAATCGGCTTCCCGGGAAAAGTCCGCCTGCTTCACCGGCCACCGTCCCGACCAGCTGCGGGGGGTGGCGGCGGACGACCTGCGGCTGGAACTCCAGAACCTGATTGAATCGGCCGTCCAGGAGGGGTATACGACCTTTTACTGCGGGATGGCGATGGGGACCGACATCCTGGCGGGGGAGCTGGCCGCCGCGCTGCGGGAACAGTACCCGTGGGTGCGGCTGGTGGCCGTAGTCCCCTTCCCCGAACAGTCCCGCGGCTGGCCGGCGGAATGGAAAGAACGGTACCAGGCGCTTTTGCAGAAATGCGACGACGCGGTGGTGCTGCTCCCCCGCAGCCGGCCCGGCGGCTACCACCTGCGCAACCGGTATATGGTCGACCGGTCGGCCCTGCTGATCGGCGTCTACAACGGCGCGCCGAAGGGCGGCACCGCCTATACGGTCAAATACGCGCAGAAAAAGGGGCTGGAAATCCGGCTGCTGCGGCCGGAAAGCTGCCGCCGGTAACCGCAGTTCTTTTCCACTATACTATATTTAGGCCGGTTTTGCAAGGGAAAAAATGTGAATAACTTTTGCCCCGGAAGCCGGTTTTCCCCCGGGTTTTCCGGCGGGGAGAGGCAAAACCGGGAAGGGGAAAAAACGGCCTTTTGCATAAAAAACAGCCCATCCCCTCCCCTTTTCCGGTCAATCGGGCAGCGGATAGGCGGGCGGTTTTCGACAGGATTTTACATTCCGTACAATCGACGGTAAAAATACACGTTTTCCACCTTTTCCACCGGGTTATCCCCATTCCACCGCTGGGGAAAGGCAGGCTTTTCCACCGTGCGCGGCCACTTGGCGCCAGAATCCCCGCAAAAACGGCCTTTTCCCCCGGGTTTCGGGAAAAGTTTTCCCCATCCGGGCTGTGGAAAGGGAGGAAAACCCTGAAAGCCGCCGGGCACAACATCTTGGGCCCCCGCCGCAGCCGGCCTGTCCAGCCCCCCGGAGCGGCTGGACAGGAGGCGGTAAAATGGCAAGGGAAAAATGTATGAAAATGGGCGCCCTTTTTTCCCGTTTCCGACAAAATCACAGAAAACAGTAGCGATTTTCCCACAGATGTGCTATACTAAAAGAAGCAAATTGGAT
>DVHA01000107.1 GCA_018712425.1 Candidatus Faecivivens stercoravium
CGGGAAGAGCTGCTGGGGAAGGCCGGCACTGCCGTGATGATTACCTTTATGAAGGGTGCCCATGCCGGTGCGAACGCCGTTTCGGGCGACTTTTCGCTGGAATCGAAAGGGTTCCTGGTTGAAGACGGCAAGATTGTCCGGGCGGTGGAAGAGATCACCGTCGCCGGCAACTTCTTCCAGATGCTGAAGGATATCACCGCCGTCGCAAACGACCTGAAGGTCAACGTCGAAGACGGCGCCAGCTGCTGCGGCGCGCCGACCGTCCTGGTCAGCGGCCTGGCAATCGCCGGCGCTTAATGGGAGGTTTTAATATGGTACAGCTTACCGAAGAGATGCTCCGGTATACCGAAGCGTCGCAGCAAGAACTGGAAGAGCTGATTCTGGCCCTCTGCCGCATCCCGGCGCCCTCCCATCAGGAGGATGCCCGGGCGGCCTTCTGCCTGGACTGGTTCCAAAAGGCCGGAGGGAAGGACGTTCACATCGATGAAGCGAAAAACGTCATCTGCCGCTGGAACGCGGGGGCGGATAAACCGCTCCTCATCTTTATGGCCCACACCGATACCGTTTTCCCTGACCTGGAGCCGATGGAACCGGTGGTGGAGTCGGACAAGATCTACTGCCCCGGCGTCGGGGACGATACCGCGAATCTCGCGGTCCTGATGTTGGCGGCCCGGTATCTTTTGCAGCACGATATTGCATCTGACTATGAGGTGCTGTTTGTCGCCAACTCCTGCGAAGAGGGGCTGGGCAATCTGAAAGGCAGCCGCCAGCTGATGCGGGACTACGCCTCCCGCACCGCCGCCGTCATCTCCTTTGACGGCTATATGCAGGGCATCAGCAACCGTGCGGTCGGTTCCGCCCGGTATAAAGTGACCCTGCGGACCGAGGGCGGCCATTCCTACGGGAGTTTCGGCAACCGCAACGCGATCCATCTGCTGGCGTCGATGATCACGACCCTTTATGACATCAAAATCCCCGACGGCCTCGGCCGGACGACCTATAACGTCGGTTTGGTTGAAGGCGGCACTTCGGTCAATACGATTGCCCAGAACGCGTCGATGCTCTACGAATACCGTTCGGACGACCGGAAGGGCCTTGCCTTTATGAAGAACGCCTTTGAAAAGGTGGTGGAGGCGTACCGGGCGATGGATATCCCGGTGGAAGTGGAACTGATCGGCGAGCGGCCCTGTTCGGGGACGCCTGACCCGGAGAAGATGCGGGCGCTGGAGGAGACCGCTTCCGCTGTCATCCGCACCTATGGCGGGATGAACCCTGGCTTCGGGGCTGGTTCGACCGACTGCAACATCCCGCTTTCGATGGACATCCCCGCCATCTGCCCCGGCGTCGTCACCGGCGGCAAAGCCCATACCCGGGAGGAATTTATCGACCGGGACAGCCTTGGCCCCGGGTTGAAGGTTGGCCTGTCGTTGATGCTTTCCTTGCTGAAAATGTGACCAAAATCTGTTTTCCCTCTGAAATATTCAGAAAAACCCTTGTTTTTCCCCGTTGATATATGGTAGTATATCAGTAGCGGAAATCGCTTGATTATCGGATAGGGAGTTGCCTATGAAAAATAAGGGTAAAATAGGGATATTTGCTGTAGCTGGGCTGGGAATACTGGCGATTGTTGCCTTTGTCTTTGCCTGGCTTACCTTTCCGGGCGGGTCGGGGCCGGGGTTTTCCCTGCCGGCGGAAACGGCCGGCGTCGGGAGCCCGGCGGAGCTTAACTGGCAGGATTGTACCGGCTGCACCGTATCGGTTTCCGGTTCGGATGGGACTGTCCTTCTGGAGCAGCGGGTTTCCGGCAGCGGGACCCTGTCGCTTCCGACGGAAGAGGCGGGGGACTATGCCGTCTCCCTCTATGGGCTGTTCGGCAACCTGATCCAGCAGGATAGTTACCAGGTGACCGAAAATCGGATCTATACCGAGCAGGATACCTTCCAGCTGGGCGAATCGGCCGCCGTCCGGATTGACACCGACGGGCTGGAGCTGACCGACGAGGCATGGATCGGCATCTATGAACGGGGGGCGACGCCCGGCGTGGATGACAGCTTCCTCTGGGTGCTGGTCTCGGACGGCCTGCCGGGGAACGGCATCTACTACGCGATGCAGATGCGGGGCTCGACCAACCTCTTCCTGCGGTACACCGGCGAGTATACCGCTTACCTCTTCACGGACGGCGGCTATACGCCGGCGGCCAGCTGGGATTTTTCGACGGTCGAGGAAGACGGGGTATTGGCCCTGCGCTGGGACCCGGATGCCCATGTGGATGAACCGGGCGACGCCCAGGGGTTTATCAGCCTGTTGGGGCGGCCGGACGCCGAGGACGGGGAACCGGTTTATATCTGCTGGGGCAGCGACGGTGAGCCGCTGGAAGGGTATGACCCTCTGTTTGTCCTCAACGCCTGGGACCATTACCCCGTTTCGGGGGAAATCCCGGCCCACACCGTCTTCCCGGAGGGGGCGACGCAGGTTTTGGCCTGTTCCGCCGAAGGGGACAAACCGGGGGAAGTGGTCGCCTGTTTTACCATTCAGCCGGAGCTCCGCTATGCCGAAGAGGCGGAAGAGCCGCTTTTCACCTTTGCGGTGCTGTCGGATACTCATGTCACCCGGCGGCTGATTTCCCACAATAACGCCAATTACTGGCAGGCCCTCCGGCAGATCACGACCGAGGC
>DVHA01000108.1 GCA_018712425.1 Candidatus Faecivivens stercoravium
GCTTTCTTCCCCCCGCAGGCAGTGGTTTAAATGGGCCGCCCGCAGTTCCCAGCCGTAAACCGCCCGGTGAACTGCCAGGAAGTGGCAGAGCGCCATCGAATCCGCCCCGCCGGACAGACCGGCAATCAGCGTCTTCCCGGCCATATACGCGCAGTCATCCTCGGACAGGAACATAACATCCTCCTTTGCAAGTGAAGAGTTCCGGATGGAAATGCTTCGCATTTTTCCATTGAATTTTTTTGGCGATCATACAAACTTTAGACTTTAAAAATTAAATTGTAGAAACGCGAAGCGTTTCAATCCATCACTTTCCACTCTTCGCCCTTCACTCTTCACTTCTTAAAACGGCGGTGCTTCCCGGTTCATTTCCAGGTTAAAGAAGCGTGTATACTCGCCCTGCCACCCGATTGTAACGTCGCCGGTAGAGCCGTGGCGGTTTTTCGCGACGATGCAGGTGGCGGTGTTGCGGGTGGAGTCATCGGCCCCGTTTGCCTCCTCGGCGTCGGCGTAGTACTCCTCCCGGAAGAGGAAGAGGACGCTGTCGGCGTCCTGTTCGATCGAACCGGATTCGCGGAGGTCGGAGAGCATCGGCCGGTGCCCCTGCCGCTGTTCGGCGGCGCGGGAGAGCTGGGACAGGCAGATCACCGGCACATCCAGCTCCTTCGCCATGATTTTGAGGTTCCGAGTCATCTGGGAAATCTCCTGCACCCGGTTCTCAATCCGCGTCCCGGAGGTCATCAGCTGCAAATAGTCGATGATAATGAGCCCCAGGTTTTTGAGCCGCCGCACCTTCGCCTTCATCTGGGAGACGGTGATGCCGGCGGTGTCGTCCATATAGATATGGGTGCCCGAGAGCCGCTGGGCAGTGACCGCCAGCTTCTGCCACTCCTCCTTCTCGAGGTGGCCGGTGCGCATCTTATCCGACGGGATCAGCGCGTCGGAACAGAGCATACGGGTGACCAGCTGGGGATTGCTCATCTCCAGCGAGAAGATCGCGATATCGAGGTCGGGGTGCTTCATCCCGACGTTTGCCGCGATGTTTAAAGCGAACGCGCTCTTACCCATACCGGGTCTGGCGGCGACGAGGATGAGGTCGGTCTTGTTCAGCCCCGACAGCATCAAATCCAGCTGGGTAAACCCCGACGCCAGCCCGGTAATCCGGCTGTCGTCCCGCTGGTTCATCTCGTAGATTGAGTCGTACACCCCGATGATGACGTCCCCGATCGGCTGGAGCTCGGAGGTCTGCCGCCCCTGGCGGATGTCGTAGATCTTCTGCTCGGCGGCGTCTAAGAGTTCCGACGCGCTGCCCTCTTCCTGCCTTACAGCCGACGCGATGTCGGTCGCGGCAGTCAGAAGCCCCCGCATGTAGTACTTTTCCAGCAGGATATCGCAGTACTGGGGGAGGTTCGCGGTGGTCGGCACCGCCTCCATCAGGTGGAGGAGGTAGTTTTTGGCCGTCCCCTCGTTTTCAAAGATTTCCTCTCCCCGGGCCTCGTCTAAGAGCGTCACATAGTCGATCGGCTTCGACTCGCTGAACATCCGGATCATCAGGCTGTACAGTTCCCGGTGCTGGCGGGTGTAGAAGACCTGGGGGCTTCTGATCTTCTCCATGATGTCGGACAGCAGTTCCGGGTCGATCAGCACGCACCCCAGCACCGACTGTTCCGCCTCCAGGTTATACGGCAGCCCCTGGGCATACGCCTCCAGCGACGGCTCCCCATTCTTCTGTTCTTCCGGCATCGGCTCACCTCCCGTTTATCCGGCGCATTCCCTCATGACGCAAGTACGGCGCGGGGCGTCCGGAAACCCGGACATGCCCCGCGCAGTATACGCTTTGTATATGGATACGATCTGTATTTTACGCTTCCTTGACCATGACCTTCATCTTGGCGACGACGCCGGGATGGAGTTTCAGATCGAACTCGAAGGTGCCGAACGCCCGGATTTCCCCGGGGAGCTCAACCTTCCGCTTGTCGACGTTCAGGCCGTACTGCTGGGAGAGGGCCGACGCCACCTCTTTGGCGGTGACCGCCCCGAACAGCTTGCCTTCCTTGCCGGCCCTGGCGGTGACGGTGACCATCTTGCCGTTTAACCGTTCCCGGTCGGCCTTTGCGTTGTCCAGCTCGACCTGGGCGTGATGAGCCTTCGCCTCATCCTGGATCTTCTTCTGGTTGATCGCCCCGGCGGTCGCTTCCATCGCCAGCTTTTTCGGCAGCAGGTAGTTGCGGGCATACCCGTCGGCAGCGTTGATCAGGTCCCCCTTCTTGCCGGAACCCTTGACATCCTGTAACAAAATAACTTTCATCTGGTTTTCCTCCTGTTAGCATCCGGAATATATCCGGGCATCTTGATTTTTAGATTATTTTTTGGGTGCTGCGCACGCTCCATTCCGGGCGCAGCAACCGTGGACAGCTTTGGAAATACGGAAACTGGCCGCCTGCCAAGGAGCTCTGCTCCTTGGATTCTCGCCAGCCCTTTAAAAAGGGCTGGACCCTAAACTTATGATGCCGGCCGCCGTTCCCGCAAGACAAGGCTCAGCAGACGATGCGCTTCGGCCCCGCTCAATGGGTTGAATAATAATCGTCGATCGTCTCGAACAGCAGCGCCTTTGCCTTTTCCATCTCGACGCCCCTCAGCTGGGTCGCGGCCATCGTCTGGTGGCCGCCGCCGCCCATCTTTTCCATGATGAGCTGGACGTTAATCAGCCCCATGCTGCG
>DVHA01000109.1 GCA_018712425.1 Candidatus Faecivivens stercoravium
GATCAGGCGGTCCTGGACATCTTTTTGCAGCATCGTAAACGCTCCTTTCGGCTTGTTTTCTGCATCCAGTATAGCACAGTTTCCGGAATTTGGAAATGCGTCCACGCAAAATTCAGGCAGTTTTTGCCGCAGACCAATGAAATAAAACGTCAGATTCGGCGACAGCGCCAAAGTCACAAAGAAACCTGCGGCATCAAAAGTTTAGGATCAAACCCTTTTTAAAGGGTTTGCGGGAGTGGAGAGGGCAGAAGCCCTTTCCCAGGCGCTCACTTCCCGTACTTCCGAAGTTGTCCACAGCTGCTCCACCTATAACGAAGTGTGCGCAGCACCCAAAATATGATCAAAAACAGATTTCCGTACCGGGACGCTCAATGCAGTCACCGCCAGTTAATAAGCAAAATACGAAAAAACCTCCGCACGTTAGCGGGTGCGGAGGTTTTTTGCACCCGGTTCCCGGGCTTTCCATACCGATTACAGCTCAATCTTGCCGTAGAGCTTGACCGAATCGTCCAGCTTGACCGCCTCGCGGTGCTCCTTCGGCGCTTCCTTCTCTTCAGGGGCGCGCTCCGGACGCTCGTAGGACTCCGAACGCTCCCGGCTGTCCCGGCGGCCGCGGTCGCGGCGGTACCGGCCGCCTTCCCGGCGGGGGCGGCGCTCAGGGGCTTCGCGGGTGGGTTTGATGATGACCTTGCGGTTCGGTTCCTCGCCGGTCGACTTGGAGGTGACCCCTTCGATATCGGTGATCACCGCGTGGATGATCCGGCGCTCATAGGGGTTCATCGGCTCAAGGGCAACCGGGCGGCCGGTTTTGAGGGCTTTCTTGGCCATCCGGGCGGCAAGGGCCTTTAAGGTCTCCTCCCGCTTCTCGCGGTAGTTGCCGGCGTTCATCGTAAACCGGACGTAGTCCCCTTCCCGGCGGCGGAGGCGGTTGGCGACCAGGCAGACGAGGTACTGGAGGGAATCCAGCGTCTCACCCCGCTTGCCGATGACCGCGCCGATCGAGTCGCCGCCGAGGCGGATTTCGACCGTCCGTTCGGGGCCGCAGACGAACTCCATACTCACTTCGCCGGCGCCCATCTTCTCAAAGATTTCCGAGAGGTAGGCGCGGGCAATCTCAATCTTGGGCTGGATATCCTCCAGCTCCTCGGGGGTGGGTTCGGCGGGAGCGGCGGGCACGGGCGCTTCTGCCGGCGGTTCAGCCGGCTGGGGAGCGGCAGGGGCGGCGGGCGCCGGGGCTTCCTTCACCGGTGCGGCCGCCTTCGGGGGTTCCGGCTGGGCGACAGCCGGGGCCTGCTGGGCCGGGGCCGGTTTTCTGTCCTTTTTCTCCGCGGCCTTCGGGGCGGCGGGGGCGGCCGGGGCCGCAGGACGGGCAAAGGCGGGGGCAGAGGGGGCCGGGGGTACCGGGATGGCGTCCATCCCGTCGTCCACGACGACCTTCACCTTCGCCTGCTGTTTAATCTTTCCAAAAAGGCCTTTTTTGGGCAGCTGGAGCACTTCACGGGAAGAGATCTCGTCCGGGGTAATGCCCAGTTCCCGACAGGCGATGTCGATCGCTTCGTCGACGGTATTCGCAGATGCAATATACTCACGGGTCATGGTTTATTCCTCCTGATTATGCCTGCATAATGCCTGGTGATACTGAAAAAAGAAACAGGCCGGGATTGCCGGCCTGCGGGTTTGTCACATCAAATCCTGGTCGGTGACTTCCACATATTCGTCGCCATATTTTTCCGCGTCCCGTTTGCGGGCTTCGGCAAGGCGCCGGCGGTTTAACTCTTTAGAAGTCATGTAGGCTTCGGCCGCCTTTTCGGCGTCGGGGGTAGCAGGGGCGCGGCGCTTGGCTGCGGCTGCCGCTTCCTTCTCCTCTTCAATCTCTTCGGGGAGCTTTTTGCCGCCGTTGCGCTTGCGGCGCTCTTCCCGTTCGGCCTTTTTCTGTTCCTCAACCTTGCGGACCTGCTCCTCATATTCCGCCTTATAGCGGGCGGGGGAGTAGAACTTGTTGAGGACGACCGTCTGGACAATGGCTAAAAGGTTGCCGGCAATCCAGTAGACGGCAACGCCGACCGGGACCGAGAAAGCGATAAAGAGGGAAAAGAGGGGCATACCGTACATCATGCCCTTCATCATCCCGCTCTGCTGGTTCATGCCGGGGGTCATCTTCATCGAGATAAACGAGGTCAGGAAAGAAGTGAGGCCGGACAGGATCGGGATAATCACCAGGAGGCTGTTCCAGGTGGGGATGGAGCCAAGGTAGATGCCGAAAAGGGTGTAGTCAAAGTTCTGGATCTGGGAGATGATATCCGAAGAAATCGAGGAGAACCAGCCGATCTGGTCGGGGTTCTGGATCGCCGAGATAACGGCCAGCTGGTTATAGACCCCCTGGTTGCCGAGCTGGGCGGTGACGATATCGGTCAGCGCGGTGATCGTCTCGGAGGGGAGCCGCAGGATGTGGGTCAGCGGGTCGTAGACGACATAGATAACGCCGAACAGGAGGACCAGCTGGATGATCGACGGCAGGCAGCCGCCCATCGGGTTGTAGCCGTGGGACTCATAGAGCTTCATCAGCTCTTCCTGCTGTTTTTCCTTATTATTGGCGTATTTTTTCTGGATTTCCTCAATCTTCGGCTGGAAGACCTGCATTTTGGCGCTGGACTTCTGCTGTTTGATGCTTAACGGGAAGAGGATGAGGCGGAAAAAGACGGTAAACAGGATCAGCGCGATGCCGTAGTTGTTTACCACCTGGTAAATCGCCCACATAATCCACCCGAAGGGATAGCCGAGAATACTCATGGGTAGCAAGATTCCTTTCTGAAAGGAGTCCGGAGGCCCGGCTGGGCCGTTTAGAAAGGAAAAGCCCTTTCGGATTGCCAAGTTTTGATTTTTTGATCATGTTTTGGGTGCTGCGCACGCTTCGTTATAGGGAGCGAAGCCGTGGACAGCTTCGGAAGTACGGAAGATGGGAGCCTGGGAAAGGGCTCTGCCCTCTCCACTCCCGCGACCCCTTTAAAAAGGGGTCGATCCTAAACTTTTGATCGCCGCACGTTGTTTCGTGGCTTTGGCGCCGGCGCCGATTCTTACGCCGCGGCGGTTAATGGGCAATCGGAAAGGTTTTACCGGCGGGGATAGCGTTTTAAGCGGCCGGTCAGTTTTTCCGGGCGGCTGTCCGAACTTTCGGACGGCTTTTCCGGCGGGCGGCGCTTCGGGAAAAAGGTGAAGCGCGCGGGCACCGGGTCGATGCCGCCCCGGAACAGGGGGTTGCAGCGTAAAATCCGCAGCGTCCCCAGCCAGAGCCCCCGCAATACCCCGAACCGCTCCACCGCTTCCAGCGTGTACCGGGAACAGGTCGGGTAAAACCGGCAGCAGGGCCGGCCCTTCAGCCGCGAAAGGCGGCGCCGGTAAAAGCGGATGAGGCCGGTGACAGCCCGGGCCGGAAGGCGGGAGAGGGGCGTTTTCATGCCTCTTTGCCGCTGCCGGCAGGGACAGCCGCCTTTTTAGCGGGCGGTTTGCCGCGACGGCGGGAAACACCCGAAGCGGGTTCCCGCTGGACCCGCTGGAGCGCGCTCCGCAGGGCGGCGGCTACCTCGGGGGATTTGGCCGAGAGGATTCTTTCCCGGGCGACAAAGACCAGGTCCTTCCCCGGCGGCAGCTCGTCCGCGAGCGCCCAGACCGCCGTCCGAAGAAGGCGCCTGGCGCGGTTGCGCTGGACCGCCCCTCCCAATTTTTTCGAGGTCGTGATGCCATAGCGCCGCATCCCCGTCCTTCCGCGGACGAGGTAAAGGATGAAATAGGGGGTGGCGCAACTTTTCCCCTGGTAGTAAGCGTGCCGGAACTCCTTGTTGAGGGTGAGGGTAAGCGGTTTGGGCTGTTTGTTCATAGACAATAACCCCTTTTGCTTATGCGGTCGAAGGGACGGCGGAAAATCCGGATAACAAACAAGCCGCCTCTAAGGGCGCCTGGATTAAAGCGCCGGCAGAGCGCGGCAGGTTGTCTTCCATTCCATTTTCAGCCGTCAGGCAGCGGATGCGCCCGATCAATAGGTCAGTCTCGCACGGCCGCGGTCGCGTCTGCGCTTTAAGACTTTGCGGCCGTTGGCGGTCGCCATTCTCTTTCTGAAGCCATGGACTTTCTTTCTGTGGAGTTTCTTGGGCTGGTAGGTTCTCTTCATTTGCGTTCTGCCTCCTTTTTATCCGAAAAATAAACGGTTTCCGCTTCCTGGGGGATTGCCGGCCGCTTACCGGCCGAAGACGCTGCAGAGGTTTGAGTGGTGCGTCGGCACCCCGATAGAGGAATGAAAAAAGCGAAAACTCTCAATTTAGTAGTATAACGGATTGCCCCCGGGCTTGTCAACTGTTTTTTCAAAAAAAGCGCCGGTTTCCCGTAAAAAAGCCCCGCTGCTGCCGGGTTTTTGGGGATTTTGAGGTTGAGAGTGTGCGTTGGGTGCGCACAAATATAAAGTGTGCGTGATGAAAAGATATAAAAGCGACGCGCTTTGGTTTAAACATTAACCCTTGCGTATTCAACTCTGCTTTCCGAACCCGACAGATACAAGTTTAGGGTCAAGCCCTTTTTAAAGGGCTTGCGGGAGTGGAGAGGGCAGAGCCCTTTCCCAGGCGTCCACCTCCCGTACTTCCGAAGCTGTCCACAGCTTCGCCACTGATAACGAAGCGTGCGCAGCACCCAAAATATAATCCAATATACTCCCAATCCAATAGCACCTGTCATGACACCCTAGGCGGATGTTGGTAAAAGGCATAAAGAAACAATGGGGAAAGGTGGAAAATTTCAATGTGGAAAACTTGCTAGACGGTGAAATTTGTGCTATAATAAGTGTAAGATTCGCGCGGAATTTTCCACCAGGCGGGGAATCCTTCTTTTTTTCCTCTTTATCACCGGGAAAGGAGGGCAGTTCTCCCCACGCCTGAAACGGAAAACCCCCGCTTGCCTGGCGGCCCGGAGGGGTGCACCGCCGGGTTTTTGTCACGTTTTCCACCAGCCCGCGGCAGCAAAAGGTCAGTTTGGGAGGACATCCTGTTTCCCCCGGCCGCCGGTGGAATACCCCGATTCCCAAGGGAGGTTTTTCCCCATGGAGTCCTTCTCCGAAGTGTTTAACATTGTCAAAAACATCCTCCGTGAAAATCTGACGGAACCGGCGTACAACCTCTGGATCGAACCGCTCCAGGCGGTCGGCCTGCAGGACAACGTCGTCACGCTGATGTCGCCGTCGGCTTTCCACTGCTCGACGATCCAACATAACTATGAGACCCGCATCAAGGACGTCTTCGACGAGGTGATGGGGTTTGACGTAACCCTCCGGTTTATTTCCGCCGACCAGGCGGAGGAAACGGCCGGACAGGTACCGGCCCCGGCAGAGGCGGAAACCGCCCCGGTACCGGAAAAGCGGCCGGAAAAAAGAGCGGAGGAAAAGCCTTCGCCACCGGCCCCCCAGCCGGCGCCGGCCATCCAGGCCCACCCGACCTTCGACCCGGACGGCGACTACGAATATACCTTTGAGAACTTCATCGTCGGCAGCCGCAACGAGTTTGCCTACACCGCCTGCCGCTCGATCGCGACGACCAATTTCAACGCCCCCAAGCCCTATAACCCGCTGTTTATCTACGGGCCGTCGGGGCTGGGGAAGACCCACCTGCTGATGGCGATCAAGTTCGAGGTCGAAAAGCGCAACCCGAATTTAAACGTCCTCTTCTCCAACGCCGAGGTCTTCACCAACGAGGTCATCGAGCATATCAAGCACCAGAATATGGAAGAGCTGCGGCGGAAATACCGCAGCGCCGACTACTTCCTGATCGACGATATCCAGTTCTTCTCAGGCAAGGATTCGACCCAGGAAGAGTTCTTCCATACATTTAACGACCTCTACCAGCACAACAAGCAGATCGTCATCACCTCCGACCGTCCGCCCAAAGACATCCAGATCATCACCGACCGGCTGAAAACCCGGTTTGAATCGGGGCTGCTGGCGGACATCTCCCCGCCCGATATCGAGACACGGATCGCGATTATCAAGCGGAAGGCGGAGATTCTCGGGCTGGATATCCCCGACGAGATCGTAAACTTCATCGCCAGCAAGCTCAAAAGCAACATCCGGCAGCTGGAAGGGGCGGTCAAAAAGCTCAACGTCAACAAGATGCTGACCCATGAGGCCGTCACCCTCCCCCATGCCCAGAGCGTCATCCGGGAAATTTTAAACGACGAACAGCCGCTCCCGGTCACCGTCGAGAAGATCATCGAGGAGGTCGGCCGGACCTTTGACGTCTCGCCCGCCGACATCCGCTCCAACAAGCGCAGCGGCCCCATCTCCAACGCCCGCCAGATCGCCATCTATATCGTCCGGGAGATCACCCAGATCCCGATGAAGCAGATCGGCCAGGAGTTCGGCAACCGCGACCACACCACCATCGTCTATACGATTAAAAAGGTGGATAACCTGATGAAAACAAACCCCCACGAGCGCGGCATCATCGAGGACCTCATCCGCAACATCCGCGCTAAGTGAGTGTTTTCAACCGCGCGTTTGTGGATATTTTAGGGAGGCACTGATTGGTCTGCTGGATATCAGAGGCTCTGCCTCTGGACTCTGCAAGCCCTTTAAAAAGGGCTTGACCCTAAATTTTTGCCCGACGCGGTGTGAGACGCCCGCCCCGCCGCCGCTGGACTGCGGATCCGCGGGCCCGCAGTCTTCGGTGCTGACAGGGACGCCCGGGAAGTCGGGCGAATAAACCGGAAGCGCCGTTCTTAGGACTGCCTGACAGAAACGGTCTGCGGGATCGAAGCGCATCGCTTGCTGAGCTCTGTCTCGCGGGAACGGCGGCCCCACATCATGGGATTGTCAAGGGGCTTGCTCCTTGACCAGAGTCCAGAGACAGAGTCTCTGGCAGGCGCCCGCTTCCCGTACTTCCGAAGCTGTCCACGGCTCCGCCTCCTATAACGAAGCGTGCGCAGCACCCAAAACATGATCAAAAAATAAAATCCCCACTATCCCCCAAAAAGGAAATCCACTTTTCCTGCACGGAAAACTTCACGCCGGACGGCGGAAAAACGGCTGTCCCACGCCGAAAAGTTTTCCGAAGTTCAGTGGAAAACTTTTCCCGGGGAATAAACGTCCGTCCACCGGCATCCACCGAGCGGAAATACGCCATTTTGCCCCGCTCACATTTCCAGTTTTTATCAAGAAGCAAGACGGGGAGAACTAAAGGGCGGAAACCACAGACGGGAAATCCGGGGAAGCCCGGAAAAAGCTGGGAAGATTGGCGGAGGACGGGCGAAAATCCGAGGTTTTCCACATCTTCCCGGCCTCTACTACGACGACTATCTTTTATTCTTATAATCTTTATTCTATCTTTCTTTATATATAAGAGAGAACAGAGAAAGACTGAAGTGTCTGCATAGTGCCGAACAGAACTGCAAGATTTTTGAAAGGGCCTGCAAGGCACGAAACGAAATGTTACACCACCACAGAAGGAAGGAGACGCCATGAAATTTTCCTGCGATAAGGCCGGGCTTTCGGAAGCGGTCAACAGCGTCCTGCCGGCTGTGTCGGCTAAATCGACGCTGGCGGCGCTGGAGTGCATCCTCTTAAGCGTCAAGGGGGATACCCTCTCGGTTGTCGGCTACAACACCGAACTGGGGATTACCAAAACGGTCCCGGTGACCGGCACCGAAAACGGCGAGATTATTTTAAGCGCCAAGCTTTTAAGCGAAATCATCAACCGGATGCCCCAGGGGATGCTGCGGATCGCGGTCGACGATAAGCTGATTACCGAAATCAACGGCGGCAGCGCCCAGTTTAAGATTGTGGGCATGAGCGCCGAGGAATACCCCTCGATCCCGAAGATCGACCCGGAACACAGCTTTACGATTGACAACGCCCTTTTGCGGAGCATGATCTCCGAGACGATCTTCGCCGTTTCCCAGGACACCTCCTTCCCGGCTTTGACCGGAACGCTGTTTGAAGGGAAGGACGGGGTTTTAACGCTCGTATCGGTCGACGGCCGGCGGCTGGCGCTCCGGAAGGAGGCGGCCGGCTGCGAAGAGGACTTTAAGTTCATCGTCCCCGGCAAGACCCTCTCGGAGTTTATGAAGCTCTCCGCCCGGTTTACGTCGGATAACGACGACGGGAGCCTGCCGGTCTCGATCGGGGTCGGCGCCCGGCACATCCTCTTCTCCTGCTGCGGGTTTACGATGATTTCAAGGCTGTTGGACGGGGAGTTTATCGACTATAACGCCTCGATCCCCCAGACCGCGTCGACAAAGGCGGTCGTGTCCACCCGGGCGTTTGCCGAAAGCGTCTCCCGCGCCGCGATTATCATCACCGAAAAGGTCCAAAACCCCATCTGCGCCACCTTCGGGGACGGCGAAATCAAGGTCAACTGCGAGACCAGCCTCGGCAAGATCGACGATTCGGTCCCGGCCGAGATTACCGGAAACCCCCTCCGGATCGGTTTCAGCGACCGGTATATGCTCGACGCCCTCAAGGCCAGCGGCGGGGACAAGGTGCTGCTGGAGATGGGGGCGACCCTCGCTCCGATTAAGATCATGCCGCTGGAAGGGGATTCCTTCACCTTCCTCGTCATGCCAATGAGGCTGAAAGAATGACGGTAAAGTATGTGAAACTGAAAACCCTCTGGATCCGGCTGGACCAGCTGCTCAAATACGCCGGGGTCGCCGAAAGCGGCGGCCAGGCGAAGGATATGATCCTCGGCGAAGAGGTGAAGTTAAACGGCGAGCTCTGCCTCGCGAGAGGCAAGAAGATCTTCCCGGGGGATATCGTCACCCTCGACGGCGTCGAGATTGTGGTGAAAGGGTAAGGGATGCGGGGATGCAGATCACCCGTCTGGAACTGAAAGATTTCCGGAATATCCGGGAGGCCGCGGTCAGCTTCTGCCCCGGGGTCAACGTGATCTGCGGGGAGAACGCCCAGGGGAAGACAAACCTTCTGGAGGCGGTCGCCCTGCTGACCGGCCGCGGGAGCTTTCGGGGGGCTAGGGAGAGCCAGATGGCCCGGTTCGGGGAGAAGGCGTTCCACCTGAAGATGGCCTTCCGGGACGCCGAGCGGGAACAGAGTATCGCCTACGACGCCGGGGGCGACAAGCGGAAGGTATCCCTCAACCGGGTGCCGCTCCCATCGGCGTCGGAGCTTGCGGGGGTGTTCACGGCGGTGGTCTTCCACCCGGAGGACCTCTCGCTGGTAAAAGGGGGGCCCGGCGGGCGGCGGGATTTTCTGGACGCCGCCATCAGCCAGCTAAAACCTGTCTACGGGCGGTATATCGCCCAGTATAATGGGGTGCTGGAACAGCGCAACGCCCTCTTAAAACAAATCCACCGCACCGGCCGGGGGAAGGAGATGCTCCCCATCTGGGACGAGCAGCTGGCAAAGATCGGGACGGCCGTCTCGATCCTCCGGAAGGATTACCTCGGCAAGCTCTCCCCCCTCGCGGAGACGGTCTACCGGGGGTTTACCGGCGAGCGGGAGACCTTCCAGATCGAATATGAATCGTCGGTCTTCCGGGAGGATATCCCCCTTTCGGTCTACTCGGAGGAGCTGATCGGCCATTACCGGCAGCTGTTGGAGGCGCGGGTGGAGGACGATATCCGGCTGCAGTTCACCGGCGCCGGCGTCCACCGGGACGACCTGGACATCCGGGTCAACGGGCTGTCCGCCCGGGCCTACGGCTCCCAGGGGCAGCAGCGCAGCTGCGCGATCGCTTTAAAAATCGGCGAGGCGATGCTGCTGAGAGGCGTCACCGGCGAAAACCCGGTGATTTTACTGGACGACGTCATGAGCGAGCTGGACCCCGGCCGGCAGGATTATCTGTTAAACCGGATTAGAGGGTTCCAGGTGCTGATCACCTGCTGTGATGAGGCCTCCGCCCGGCGGATGAACGGCGGGAAACTGTTTACGGTGAAGGGCGGCGTCTTTTCGGAAGTCCCGCTGGATCTGCCGGCGGAAAACGCCCTGTAAGGGCAAAGGAGGAGCTATGTACCTGCATATCGGCAGCGAGACGATCGTGTCGGAGGAGAGCCTGATCGGCATCTTCGACCTGGACAACACCTCGGTTTCCAAATTCACCCGCGAGTTCCTCCGGGCCCGCCAGCAGGAGGGGACGGTCGTCACCGTCGCCGAGGATATCCCGAAA
>DVHA01000110.1 GCA_018712425.1 Candidatus Faecivivens stercoravium
GAAGTAGACCAGGAAGATAACCGAACTGATTGCCCAGGTAATCGGGTAGGCCCAGTAGATAATCTGGATCGAAGGGATAAAACGGATAGCGACCGTGATGTAGGCGACGCGGATAACGCACCAGCTGATCAGCATGACCACCATCGGCACCGACGCCTTACCGGCCCCGCGCATAATCCCCGCGATGCAGTGGGAGAAGGCCAGCAGGAAGTAGAACAGGCAGTCGGCCTGTGCCCGCCCGACGCCGGAGGCGATGACGTCCGGGTTGCGGTCGAACAGCCACATCAGGAAGGGCGCCCCCAGGAAGATCGCCAGGCCGATGATTTCGGCGATGGCCATCGAGCAGAGAATCCCGAACCGCGCGCCTTTTTTCGCCCGGTCGTATTCCCCGGCGCCGAGGTTCTGGCTGATAAAGGTGGTCAGCGCCATCGCGAAGCAGGTGATCGGCAGAAACCCGAACCCCTCGATCTTGGCATAGACCCCCTGCCCGGCAACCGCGATCTCACCGAAAGCGTTGATGTTGGTCTGGACGATGACGTTGGCGAAGGCGATGATCGAGTTCTGGCAGCCGGCCGGGAGGCCGTTGCGGATGATCTTGCCCAGCATCGGGATGTCGAACCGGATGTCCCGGAGCGTCACCCGGTAGACGTCGTCGGTCCGGCAGAGCCGGATAAAGCAGAGGGCCGCGCTCACCAGCTGGGAAATCGCCGTCGCCGCCGCGGCCGAACCAACCCCCATCTTAAACCCGGCCACAAACAGCAGGTCCAGCAGGATGTTGACCACCGAAGAGACCATCAGGTAGTAGAGCGGGTGGCGGCTGTCGCCGACCGACTGCAAAATACCGACACAGATGTTATAGAGGACAAAGGGGACGCTCCCCAGGAAATAAATCCGGAAATAGGAGACCGACCCCGCCAAAATGCTTTCCGGCGTCCCCATCCAGACGAGGATCTGCGGGGCGAGCAGCACCCCTAAAAGGGTCAGGACCACCCCCGCCACCAGGCCGAAGGCGATGGTTGTATGGATTGCGGTGTGCAGCGCCTTTTTATCGCCCGCCCCGAAGGCCCTGGCGATGACGACGCCGGCGCCGACCGCGATACCGTTGAAGAACCCGATCATCAAAAAGATCAGGTTGCTGGAAGAGCTGACCGACGCGAGCGCCTCGCTTCCCAGGAAGTTGCCGACGATCAGCGAGTCGGCGGTATTGTACAGCTGCTGGAACAGGTTCCCGAGGAAGAGGGGGACCGCGAAGGAAATCAGATGTTTTTCAATCGACCCTTCTGTCATTAAGGTTGCTTTTGCTGGCATACATTCCATCTCTCTTTGTCTGAATTTCTGCCCGGAGGCGGTGCAAAATAAAAACGCTAATCCCGGTAAAACCGAAATTAACGTTTTGCTGGTGCGGATAACAGGACTTGAACCTGCATGAACTTGCATTCACTAGAACCTGAATCTAGCGCGTCTGCCAATTCCGCCATATCCGCATATGGTGCAGATGACAGGACTTGAACCTGCACGAGTGACCCCACTACCACCTCAAAGTAGCGCGTCTGCCAATTCCGCCACATCTGCATTTTTATTGGTTGCCCGGCGTTTCGTGCCTCACAACGTACTTAATTATACCAGCTCCGGGTTAATTTGTCAAGCCTTTTTTTGGATTTTTTTTCATAAAACCGGTTGAGAAACCGGACGGCGGACACCCCCAGGGAACCCCTGGGGGTAAAACCGCTTGACCCGATTAGTATCGGGTGATAAACTTGACGAAGAATTCCGGCCCGGAGGTGATATGCTCCACCGGGATGCACTCGTTGGCGGCGTGGGCGGGGCCCCAGTTGCCGTCGGAGTAGAAGCTGGAGAAGCGGTAGACGCTGTCGCAGACCTCGCTGTAATAGCGGGAGTCGGTGCCGCCCAGCATATAGCCGGGGATGGTGACGACGCCGGGGTAGTTCTCCTCGCAGATCGACTGGATGAGGTCGTACCCCTTAGTGTGCAGCTTGGAAGCGGTGGGCGGGTTGCCGCCCTTTAAGAGCCGGACCTTGACACCCTCGGGCACGACGTCCTCAAAATGCTTCTGCAAAACTTCCAGCGTATCCCCTTCGATTGCCCGGCAGTTGATGGTGACCGAGCAGCGCTGGGGGAGGATATTCGCCTGTTCCGAACCCTGGGCCATCGTGACGGCGGTGGTGGTGTGGAAGAGGGCGGAGAGGTAGGGGTCCTTTTCGATGTAGGGGAGGAGCTTGTCCCAGTTGCCCTCGACGTCCTTGCAGAGTTCGGCCAGCTCGCCCTCCATCAGCGGGGCGGACGCCTCGAGGTTCTGCTTGACGCACTCGGTGATCCGGTAGGGGAACTGGTTCTCCTCGACGGCGATGACCGCCTGGGCCAGCAGCTTCATCGCGCTGTCCTTCGGCGGGACGGAGGAGTGGCCGCCCTTGTGCTCGACATACAGCTCAAAGTCGGCGTACCCTTTCTCCGAGATGACGATGCTGGCAATCAGCCCTTCATACCCGAACCGGTTGCCCTTGCTGACGCCGCCGCACTCGTCGATGACGCAGCCGGGGCGGATGCCGCGGTCCCGCAGGACCTCCATCATCGCCTTGGCCGACGGCTCCTCGCCGCCCATGACCTCTTCGTTGTAGCCAAAGGCCAGATAGATGTCATAGTCGGGGGTGTAGCCCTCGCCCAGCAGGTGCTCGACCGCCTCCATTACCGACATCAGGTTGCATTTGCAGTCGGTGGTGCCGCGGCCCCAGAGCTTCCCTTCGGCGACGATGCCGGCGTAGGGCGGGTATTTCCAGAGGCCGGGGTCCCCTTCCGGCACGACGTCCTGGTGGGCCATCAGCACCAGTGGCGCCTTCTCCGAACCGGTGCCCTTCCAGTGGTAGAGGAGCCCGGCCTTGCCGACGATCTCCAGCGTCAGCTTTTCATGGATCAGCGGGTAGCTTTCCTTTAAATAGGCGTGCAGCTGGTCAAACTTTGTGAAATCCATCTTGGCCAGCTCTGCGTTGGAGACGGTCGGGATGCGGACCATGCCTGCCAGATGTTCGATACACTTTTCTGCTGTGATCATCGTGATTCATCCTTTCTTGCCGGCTGTCCCCGACGGGGCGGGGCAGGGCCTTTTGGGTAATTCTCGTGTAAACTTTTGAAATCACCCTGTATTTTTATGAATTCAGTATACGCCTGTCGGCAGAATCTGTCAAGGCCAATCTGCAATTATTTTTCCGCAAGCCAGCAGAGCGCCGCCCGCCACCGGCCGGGGATATCCTTGAAATGGCCGCCGGGGTGGAGGGTAAAATGCAAGCTCCGGGGTGGAAGCTGCATTTTAAGCCTGCCCACTTCCGCCCGGGTCGCCTCGCCCACCCGCCGCATCCGGGGGTTCCCCGCCTTTTCTTCCTTGCCGCCGAGGGAGAGGTAGGCCCGCGCCTCCGGCGGGACGGGGTGGCTCTCGGCGAAGGCGTCCCACCCTTCCATCCAGAGGGAGCCGGAGAGGGAAGCAAAGGCGGAGAATTTCCCGCCCCAGCCGCCGTGCAGCCCGTAAAGGGCGGTGAGCCCGGCGAGGGAGTAACCGGCAATGGCTGGGCCGGGCTGTAAAGGATAATCCCTTTTCAGCCTGTCATAGGCCGCCGCTGCCCGGTCCAGCACCGCCGCCGCCCCTGGCGTAAAATCCGGTTCCCCCTCCCGCAGGGCGGGCGCCGGGAAGGGGGAGAGGGCCTCCCATTTCCCCGGCGGGACGAGGATGACGGCCACCGGCGGAAGCGTCTCCCAGATTCCCGCAAGTTCCCCGGCAAAATCCTCCCCCGCGATGCAGCAGACCGTGTAAAGAGCTCCGTCTGCCCGGTCCGGCAGGCAGAGAACCGCCCCATCCGACTGGATTGTCCGCATATGCCGCCTCCTTACCGTCTGAGCGCCCGGAGCCTTGTACGGGTTTCATCGTTCACCCGCCGGGATTCGCAGACCTTCTGAATCAGCTTGTTGTGGGTAAAACCGTCCAGCGTCCCTTCCCGCAAAAACGCCTCGGTTTTCTCGGGAAAATGGATATAGGCGGTCGACCCGCACCAGGCCGCCGCCATCCGGGCGTAGTAACCCGGGTGGTCAAATTCCCGCAGCTTTAGCAGTACCCAGTCGATCTCCTCCGGCACCAGATACCAGTCCAGCATCAGCACCAGCCCGCACCGGACCGGGTATTCTTTCCCGCTGCCCAGCATCCTTTCGATAAAATCCCGGTAAAAGGGCCGGTTTTTGCCGGCCGCCTTGCAGCTTACGCAGAAGCTGTCGCAGACCGACCAGTTTCCCACCCGCGGGACAAACCGCTCCATCCAATAGAGCCGCTCTTCGTCCGGCATTTTGACTGCCCCCACCAGCATCCCGTAGAGCATTGTCTCCTCAAAGCTTTCAGGGGACGCGCCGTCCAGCGCCTCGAGGAGCGGTTCGCCTTCGCCGGCCAATTGTTTGGCCAGCGCCCGCAGCTTCGGCAGCCGCACCCCCAGAATCCCCCCGGTGCCGGGGAGCAGCTTGGCCGAAAAGGCGGCGTAATCCGGTTCGGCCAGTGCCTGGAGTTCCGCCCGGACCGCCTCCAGCGTCATACCTCCACCCCTTCCAGCTGTAAGAGCGCCCGTTTCAGTTCAATGCCTCCGGCGTAACCCGTCAGGCTCCCGTTTTTGCCGAGCACCCGGTGGCAGGGAACAATAATAGGAATCGGATTATTTCGACAAGCTGACCCGACTGCCCGCATTCCTTTCGGCGATCCAGCTGCTAAAGCCAAATCAGAATAGCTGCATGTTTCTCCGTAATGAACATTTAACATATGTGCCCAAACTTGGCTGTAAAATCCCTTTTTCGGCAGCGAAAGAGGAAGAGTGAAGGTTTTGCTTTTCCCGGTGAAGTAGTCTGACAGCTGTTTTTTTGCTTCAGTTATAACCTCCATGTCTTCTGGAAAGATTTGTTCAAATTCGGGCGGAGAAAAAGTAATAGCGGTAATATGTCCGTTGGAAGCATAGATTCCGAAAGAGGTTTCGGGAGAAAAACTTTTTGGAGTGGTAAAGCAGATTTGAGAGATTTTGGGTTGATTTGACATAGTAATATCCTCCTTAGAAAAACGGGTGGGCGGAAAAGCGCACTTCTGTTGCCTTCCCGCCGTCTTCCGGCCGGACGGTGAGCCGCCATCCGCCCCCTTCCCGGACGATCGTCCACCGGGAGCCGAACGGCATTTCCATATTCTGCATCCGCCCTTCAAACCGGGCGTCCTCCCGCCCGCCGGACCAGCCGCCCCGGAGGGCGTATACTCCGTCCGGCGTCCGGGAGAGGGTATAGCGCCCCGGCTCGAACCGGAGGGCCGCCTCCCCGTCCTCGCTGTCAAAGATCATCGACGGGGGACTGGCCCGCAGGGTCAAAGAGGCTATCCGCATCCCTGCCTCGGGGTATCCGCAGAGCCCCTGGCCGCCCGCCAGCTCCCGCAGCAGCGGCCGCCCGGCGGGGTAAAAGGTCCCGGGGGCCGGGCAGGCGGTGGAGCCGGTAAAAGTTTCCGGCGGGTTCTGGGGGATGCCGGAGAGGAGCAGGGCCGGGTTCTCGAAATACCCCGCCACCAGCTGCCGCTGCCGCGAAAGGTACCACATTCCCCACTTAGCCCCGCCCGGCTCTGGGAAAATCTCCCCCCAGCCCTCCCAGCTAGGGAAATGGGGGAGGATGCCCGCCAATTTTGCCGCCGCGCCTGGGATGAGGGCAGTCCCGGCCGAAAACTCGGTCCCGTCCCGGTGGAAAGCCGGGCGCACCTGCTCCTCAATCAGCCCCTGCCGCCGCAGGAAAGAGGAGGGGTTTAACCCCGTCCGCTCCTGGACGCAGGCGGCCAGCAGCGCCGAAGCAGTCCCCGCCCCCAGCGGCAGCGCCCCTTCCTCCAGTTCCCGCTTCCAGTCCGCCCCCAGCGGCAGAGGGGCTTCCGGCCGCCGGGCGAGCGGGATGAGGGCACCGGCTTTAACTTCTGCCAGCTTCCCTTTTATCCCCAGCACTTCGCTTAAAGTCTCGCTGCTGACAAGCTTCCCGGCGCCGGCTGCGACCCGTGCGGCGGCCTCGTCCAGCATTGGCCCCAGCCCGCCCAGCGGGTGGGGGAGGCGGCTGTGGAAAGGCGGCGCGTACCAGCTGCCGGTTTCCTGCCGTCGGCCGAGGGCGACGAGGGCGTTGATGCGGTGGAATCCGCTGATCTCCATGGGGGTTCCCTCCTAAAACATGTTGCTGTCTACAGTATACCATCTTCCGCCCCGCCCTGCAAGGCAGGCTTCACATTTCGTCCAAATCCCCGCCCTTGCATCTTGCGGCCGGGTGTGCTATACTACTTCTATCCGCAGTGCAAACAGAAAGGAACGATCATATGAAACTGAAAAAAATCCTGGCGCTTTCCCTCTGCGCCCTGCTGGCCCTCTTCTGTCTGGCCGGCTGCAACAGCTCCCAGGGGATCGGCACCCATCACGCTGAAATCACCGTCAAGGACATGGGAGTCATCACCGTCGAGCTGGACGGCGACACCGCGCCGATCACCGTCCAGAACTTCATCGACCTGGCGAACGAAGGCTTTTACGACGGCCTCACCTTCCACCGGATCATCGACGGCTTTATGATCCAGGGCGGCGACCCCGACCATGACGGCACCGGCGGCAGCGATGAGACCATCAAGGGCGAATTCTCCCAGAATGGGGTGGAAAACAACATCTCCCACCGCCGCGGCGTCATCTCGATGGCCCGCAGCAGCGAAATGGACAGCGCTTCCTCCCAGTTCTTCATCGTCCAGGCGGATTCCACCTATCTGGACGGCCAGTACGCCGCCTTCGGCCATGTGACCTCCGGCATGGAGATCGTCGACCAGATCTGTGAAGAGGCCAACCCCACCGATGATAACGGCACCATCCCCTATGAGGAGCAGCCGGTTATCGAATCAATCGTTATCACCGACTAATTACCCCGGCCGCTCCATTCAGGGCGGCTGTTTCTCTATAAGGAGGTTGTTATGATGGAGATCACCTTCCGCTCTTATGGGCCCGCCGACTTACCCTGGCTGACCGCCCTCTGGAACGATGTCCTGGCCGACGGCGTCGCTTTCCCGGGGGAGGAACTATATACCGAACCGGACTTTGCCGCCTTCCTTTCCCAGCAGGACGCGGTCAATATTCTGCTGGCCGATGGTGTCCCCGCCGGTTATTACATCCTTCACCCCAACAACATCGGCCGGTGCGGCCATGTGGCCAACGCCTCCTACCTGATGGACAAGCGGTTCCGCGGACAAAAGCTCGGCCGCCCGCTGGTGGGCCACTCGGTGGAGACGGCAAAAGCGCTCGGCTTCCGGGGGATGCAGTTTAACGCGGTCGTCGCCGGCAACCGCGCGGCACTCTCCATCTATCAGGCCGCCGGCTTCCGGATGGTCGGGACAATCCCCGGCGGGTTCCGGCTGAAAGGCGGGGAATATTCGGATATGTATATCCTGTACCTGCCGCTGGTTTGAGAAATAGGAAAGCAAAATCCCGCTGCCTCTTACAGGACAGCGGGATTTCAGCTTGTCGAAAAAGTTTTTTATGAGTA
>DVHA01000111.1 GCA_018712425.1 Candidatus Faecivivens stercoravium
CCGTTTTTCACGAGCTCTTCCCGGTGGGTCGCGCCGGCGACCTGGGAAAGGCCGGTCAGGGCGTCGTACTCGGCGAGGATGCCAATGACCGGCCTGCCGGAACCGTAGGTGGCCTTAAAGCCGGTCTGGACGCCGGCGAGGGGGGATTCCACCTCGAAGCCCATCTCTTTCAGCTTCGTCACATAGAGCTCGCAGGAGCGGTACTCCATCAGTGACAGCTCGGCGTATTCCCAGATCTTGTCCGAGATGTCCGAGAAGATATCGGCGTGTTCGTCCAGCCAGCTCATATATTTCTGTTTGTCTGCCATGGGATGTCATCCTTTCTGTCTGTAAAAGTTTTCGTTAAAAGCAAAAACGGGAACCAGCCGTGAAGCGGGTTCCCGTCTGGGTAACAATCTGTCAGTAGAGCACCTTGCCCAGGAACTCCTTGGTCCGGGGGTTTACGGGGTTCCCGAAGATCTGGGAGGGGGCGCCCTGCTCGGCGATGATGCCGCCGTCCATAAAGAAGACCCGGTCGGAGACTTCACGGGCGAAGCCCATCTCGTGGGTGACGATGACGGTGGTCATGCCGTCCTTGACCAGGTCCTTGATGACCTGCAAAACCTCGCCGACCATCTCGGGGTCGAGGGCGGAGGTGGGCTCGTCAAAGAGCATGACGTCCGGCTCCATCGCCAGCGCCCGGACGATGGCAAGGCGCTGTTTCTGGCCGCCGGAGAGCTTGCCGGGGTACTCGTCGATCTTGTCCAGCAGGCCGATCCGGGCCAGCAGCGCCTTTGCCTGCTCAAGGGCCTCGGCTTTGGACTTTTTGCCCAGCATGGTGGGGGCCAGCATGACGTTCTTGCCGACGGTCATATGGGGGAAGACGTTGAAATGCTGGAAGACCATCCCCATCTTCTGCCGGTGGAGGTTGATGTCGACCTTCTTATTGGTGATGTCGACCCCTTCAAAGTAGACATGGCCGCTGGTGGGCACCTCCAGGAGGTTTAAGCACCGCAGGAAGGTGGACTTGCCGCCGCCGGAAGGGCCGATGATCGTAACCACTTCGCCCTTGTGGATCTGGTCGGTGATGCCGTTTAGGACATTCAGCTTGCCGAAGCTCTTGTGGAGGTCTTCGACGCGGATTAAGGACTCACCGTTCACTGGCTTTCAGCCTCCTTTCAAAGGCGGAGATGCATTTCGAGAGGATAAAGGTAAGCAGGAAGTAGATGACGCCGACGATGACCAGCGGCTCGATCGGCATATAGAGCGCGCCGGAAATCGTCCGGTACTGGCTCATCAGTTCGCCGACAAAGAAGGTGGACGCCAGCGAGGTCTCCTTGATGACCGAGACAAACTCGTTGCAGAGGGCCGGCAGGATGTTCTTGACCGCCTGGGGCAGGACGACCCGCAGCATCGTCTGGTGGCCGCTGAGGCCGAGGGACCGGGCCGCTTCGGTCTGGCCCTTGTCGACCGCGTCGATGCCGGCTCGGATGATCTCGGCGACATAGGCGGTCGAGTTGACGATACAGGCGACGGTGACGCTGGTGAACGCGTCCATCTCGAGGACGGTGACCAGCGACGGCAGCAGGAAATAGAAGAAGTAGAGCTGTAAGAGCATCGGCGTCCCGCGGATGACCTCGACGTAGATGGTCACCAGGATCCGCAGCGGATAAACCGGCCCGATGTGGAGGTTGCTGCGGCGCATAATCGCGAGAAGCGCGCCGAAGATGGTGCCGAAAAATACGGTGATCGCACTGATCAACAGGGTGTAACCGGTGCCGACCAGGAAAAGGTTCCCGTAGTTTTGCAGCAGGAAAACAACGTTGTCCCAGAACAAGGTATGACTCCCCCTTTGACGTCAGAGCTGCCGCCCGGGACGGGCGGCAGGCTTTCAGGCATAATTATTCGTTGACCTCGAGGCCGAGCGATCTTGCCAGTTCGGTGGCATCTTCCCGCCAGGTGTCGTAGAGGCCCTGGTCGACCACTTCGGCGATGGCGGCGTTGATTTCGGCCATCAGCGCGGTCTCGCCCTTCTGGCAGAGGACAACGTTGCCTTCGCTGGTGTAGTCAAACTGCCATTCGGCGATGCCGAGGTCAGGGTAGTTCTCGACGTACATCTTGGCGGTATCGCCCGAGCAGGCCATCGCGTCGACTCTCCCGTTATCGACCATCAGGACGCCGTCGCCCAGCGAGCCGATGATCTGGATCTCGGCGTCGGGCAGCTGTTCGGATGTCAGGTTATACTGGAGGGAGCCGTTCTGGCAGGCGATCGTCTTGCCGGCAAAAGACTCGGCCGAGTTGTAGGTGGAGACCATGTCCAGCGGGACGATCAGCAGCTGGCCGTCGTCGGAAGAGGTGTTGTAGGGGTCGGACAGCTCCATCGTCCGTCTCCGCTCCTCGGTCGGCGCGCAGCCGGAGATCATCATGTCCGCCTGGCCGGTGGCGATGGCCGCCTGGCAGGCCTGGAAGTCCATCGCCTGGATTTCCAGCTCGACGCCGAGGTAGTCGGCGATGTACTTGGCCAGCTCGATGTCGGAACCGGCGTAGACCGTCTCGCCGGAGGAGATATCCTCAAATTCCAGCGGGGCGAAGTCGGGGGAGGTGACGAGGGTGATGACGCCCGCGTCCAGGATGTCGTTCAGCCGTTCGCCGCTGAGCTCTTCGGAAGAGGATTCGGAAGCGCTCTCCTCGGCGGAGGCGGATTCGGAAGCGGAAACGGAGGTCTCCGAGCTGCCGGAAGAGGCGGGGGTGGAGGAACCGGAACCGCCGCCGGAGCAGGAAGTGAACATCGAGACGGCCATCAGGCCGGAGAGCATTGCAGTCAGAATCTTTTTCATGCTGAATTTCCTTTCTCAAAGTCGGATTCCCCTCCTTCTTCACAAAAAAGAGGGGCGCAGACTGTAATTTGTGGATGATATGTGTACAATCTGGAATATTATGCACCGTACCCGGCGTTATGCCAAATCGTATTTATAATTATACCGTATTTGGCCCATTTTTCCATCCGCATTCTGCATAAACTTGATGTTTTAATTTTGGCATAATCTGTCCAATCTACCGTTTACCGGCATTCTGCCGCAGGAAAGCGTGGTAAAAACTGGCATTTGTCTGCCTTTCTGACAGAAAATTGACAAAATCGCCGTCAGGATCTTGACTTATAACTGAAGTTTTTTTAAAATAGATATATTGAGTAGGCCGCGGGGAAAAGGACCGCGGCCGGCAGAAAAATTATGAGGAAGGAAGATTCTTATTCGGTACATAGAACCCCCTGTCCCGGATAGTTTCACATCCGGGCATCCCTATCTCTATCTGCGCCAGAAGCGCGATTTCCCAATCCCCCGGCGGCAGATCCACTGGCATCTCTGCCCGGAGCTGATCCGGGTGGTTTCCGGGAACCTTCTGGCGGCGGCGGACTGCCAGGAGTTCCTTTTAGGCCCCGGGGATATCCTGTATCTCCCGCCCGGAACCCTTTTCTCCTACCAGGCGGAGGGGGCGGAACTGGACCGGCTGCTGCTGGCCCCGCCGGTAATGGCGGATGCCGCGGTCCGGCCGGAAGCGGGCCGCTTCCCCTTTTTCTGCATCGAAGCGGACAGCGGCGAGGCAGCGCGGCAGCTGGACCGGCTGTTTGAAGAGCTTTCCTCCCTGGACCGGCTGATAGAAGGGGTGGTCTCCCGGGTCCGGCAGGCGCTGATGCTGGCCGCTGGGGGCGGGTGCGGCCTCATCCCTTCCCGTTCGGCCCCGATGAGCCCCCGGCGGATCGCCCATCTGCGGGAGGCGCTGGAAGCCATCGAGTCGCAGATTGCCGACCGGGTGACCCTGCCGCAGCTGGCGGAGTCGGTCGGCCTGTCGGAAAAATACTTCTGCCGCTTTTTCCTGAAGATGACCGGGCAGACGCCCTTTGCCTATATCAACCGGCTGAAGGTGGAGTACGCCTGCGATATGCTGATCGGCGAAAAGGTCTCGGTCGGCGAGGTTGCAGGGCGTCTCGGCTTCCACGACGTCAACTATTTTATTAAAACCTTCAAAAAATATACCGGCCTGACCCCCAAACGGTTTGCCGGCCGGTATTATCTCTGCGCCAGCTACCCGCTGCGCTACTGATTTTTTCACCCGCGGTTTATCGAAAAACTGCGGGGATTTCTTTCCCGTCTACCACCGCCCGGTCAAGCCGGTCGCCGGAATAGACGAGTTTCAGCGAGAAAAAGGGCCGCCCTTCCCGCAGCAGCCGGAAAAAGACCCGGTCCCCTTCCCACATCGGGAGGGAGAGGGCTTCCTCTTTTTTTACCCAGCGGAGCACCCCTTCCGGGCAGTCAGCCGCCAGCTCCCCCGAAAAACGGGAACAGGTGAAGAGGAACATATACTCGGTGGGATACCGGTCGTTTACAAAGGTGACAATCCCCCGCAGCTCCGGCTCCAGCATCGTCAGCCCGGTCTCTTCCCGGACCTCCCGGACGGCGCATTCCTCCGGGGACTCCCCCTCTTCAAACTTGCCGCCGACCCCGATCCATTTCCCCTGGTTCGGGTCGGCGGCTTTTTTGACCCGGTGGAGCAGGAGGAGCTCCCCCTCCCGCTCGAGATAGCAGAGGCTTGAGAGCAGCATCGGTTACAGCGCTTCTACCGCTGCCTTCAGGGCGCCGGCCATATCGGTCTTTTCCCAGGAGACGCCGAGGTCTTCCCGGCCCATATGGCCGTAGGCGGCAAGCGGCCGGTAGATCGGCCGGCGGAGGTCCAGGCGGTTGATGATGGCGGTCGGCCGCAGGTCGAAGACCTTTTCGACCGCCGCGGCAATCTTCTCGTCGGCAACAGTCCCGGTGCCGAAGGTATCGATCATGATGGAGACCGGGTGGGCGACGCCGATGGCGTAGGCCAGCTCGATCTCACACCGTCTGGCCAGCCCGGCCGCG